>JANNUY010001204.1:0-2832 GCA_031414155.1 Acidobacteriota bacterium | reverse complement strand
ATTCGTTGATTCAGCGGCAGGCGTTGAAGAAGTAAAATCCGCAATCCGCAATCCGCAATCCGCAATCTCTTGCAGAGTCTTCCGAATGCGTTCGGCTACGCCCGTGCTGGGCAGGATGAAAAGCGTTTGCTGGTTGTAAGCAGCCAGCTCTTTGAGTTCGGCGGCGAGGTCGGCGACTTTGCCGTGCCAGCGGCGAACGGCGCGCGATGACAAATTGAATTCGCGCGGTTGCGCTTCGGGCGGAAAGAGAAACAGCGGCGCGCTGGGCGAACGATTGACGAAAGCCGCTAGGCGTTGATTGACGGCGGATTGCATTGCCGCACTTGAGACAATTTCTTCCGTTACGAGTTCTTCCTGTTGTGCGAGCGCCATTGCGCCGAGCAAGCGCAATTCGACGCGCTGGCATTTGGCAATCGCGGAGCGCAATTCGTCAGGCGTGAGAAACAGTTGGTCAGGCAGCAGCGCGAGTTCGTCAATCTGTTCACAACAGTCGTAATTGCGCTGCAACTCTTCCAATAGCGAGCGCAACTGCTTTTCGATTTCGGCGGGTTCATCAATCACCAACGTGCAATCGCCCAGATAATCGAATAGGTTCGCGGTGAGCGGATGCAGCAAAGGCATCAGGTATTCCCAACCCTGAAACTCTTCGCCCTCGTCAGCGAACACCGTGCGGTCGCGCAACGCGCGTTCGTAGCGTTCATCACGCCACTGCCCACGCGCGGCTTCGGCCCAGCGTTTGAAATCAGCGCGGCCTGAACGTTCATCGCGCATCGGCACGATCATGGTTTCTTTCAACTCGCGCACGGAACGTTGCGTCTCAGGGTCGAATTCACGAATCGCATCAATCTCGTCGCCGAAAAACTCTACACGAATGGGCAGGACACCAGCTTGTTTTGAAGATTGGTGGGATGAAGACGCGGGCGCGTAAAAATCCAGAATGCCGCCGCGCGAAGAAAACTCTCCAATGCTGCTTACGGGGTCAGACCGCTTGTAACCCACTGCCACCAGATGTTGCAGCAACAGGTCGAGCGGCGCTTCTTCGCCCACGCGCAAAGTGACGGTGGTTTGCTTGATGTCGTTGACCGGCACGTAACGCCGCACCAGCCCGTGCGCCGTCAGCATCACGATGTCGCCCTTGCCTTCGGTCAAGCGCCACAACGCCAACGCACGGCGTTCGAGAACATCGGCGTGCGGCGAAGTCCCGCTGTAAGGATCGTTCTCAGAAGAAGGCAACACGAAGACTTCGTTCTCGCATTCCGTACGGTCATTCAACGTCTGGTAAAAAAATCTGAGATCGGCTTCGAGGTCTTCGAGGTCTTTGCTGCGCAGACTGATGACCGCTAATCGCTTGCCCGTCGCCTTTTGCAACGCTGCGATGGCAAGGGCTTTCGCGCCGTGAGCGAGTCCGGCTACGTTGACGACACTGCGACCTGCACGCACTGCGTTGGCGAGGCGTTGAAAAGTTTCGTCTTGTTCGAAGCGTTGAAAGAGTTCAGACATTCACAATGACTCAGCAGAATGGGTACGCGGATAATGCGGATGCGGTGGATCAGCGCAGATTTACTTTGGCCTATCCGCGAAAATCCACCGCATCCGCGTCATCCGCGTATCTATTCCGATTGGCTCTGCAAAATGCGTTGAATGATTTCCGAAGTCGAGACACCATCTACGAACGGCAAGCTCATCACTTGTCCGTCAGCGGCTTCGACTTCGGCGCGGCCTACGATGTTTTCGATGCTCCAGTCGCCGCCTTTGACGAGGATGTCGGGCGTGAGCGCCGCAATCAACGCATGCGGCGTAGCCTCATCAAACACTGTCACGAAATCTACGCAAGCCAGCGCAGCCATGACTTCGGCGCGTTCGGCTTCTTTCAAGATCGGACGCGACGCGCCTTTGAGTTCGCGGACGCTGCGGTCGCTGTTGAGGCCTACGATTAGAGCATCGCCCAGCGCGCGCGCCTGTTGCAGGTAACGCACGTGACCCGGATGCAACAGATCAAAGCAGCCGTTGGTGAATACGACACGCTGACCGTTGGTGCGCCATTGCTCGCGCTCAATTAGTAATTCAGACAAATTCATCACGTTTCCCATAGGCTACGGCATCTTAGATGATGGGAGCGACGCTCGCCAACGCGGGCAAACCGCTGGTATGATCGCATGCGATTCACATGAACCAATTGTCTCAAACAACTGAAATCTCGCTCACTCCTTCGTTGGCGTGGCCGTGGCTGTTGTGGCTTTCTGCGGCTTGCAGCACGCTGTATTTCATCACCAAAAGCTGGCAACCATATCCGGGCAGCATTGCGCTCAAAGCGTTGAGCATTGCGCCGCTGGCCTTGCTCGCGTTTCAAGCCAAACAGCGGCTATTAGGCGTAGCGTTATGTTTTTCTTGTTTAGGTGACGTGCTGCTCGATTGGCCGGGCAATTATTTTGTGCCGGGCTTGTGCGCCTTTCTCGTGACGCAAGTGCTTTACAGCGTGCTTTTCGCGCGCAGTTGGCGGCGTCCGTTCACGTTAAACGCAACAACGCCAATGCTGGTCGTCGGTGTTTTGCTATTCAGTGTCACGCTTACTGCGTGGATGTGGCCGAACTTGGGCAAGCTCGCCGTACCAGTGATGGTTTATATCGGTGCGTTGACATTGATGGTTGAGAGCGCCTTGCTGGCGCAATTCAAAACGAAATGGATCGTGTGGGGCGCAATTTTGTTTATGCTTTCTGACTCGATGATTGGCGTAAACCGTTTCAAAATGGAGTTGCCGTTGCGCGATTATCTGGTGTGGGCGACTTATTACTTCGGCCAATGCGGCATCGTGTTGGGCTACCTTCAGGAGAA
>JANNUY010001203.1:0-3786 GCA_031414155.1 Acidobacteriota bacterium | reverse complement strand
TATGCAAAACAGCTCCCGCGCCGCGCATCCTGACAGCTACCAGATGCAATTTTGTTTCATCCGAAGGCTTACCAATTCCGCTAACTACACTTCCTGCTCCATCAATTTGAATAATTTGTTCAGAAGTCAGATTCCCTTTGTGATTTCCGCTGGCAGTAATTGCCAAGCGTAAAGGGTCACGACTGATGACTGCACTGAAATTTCCACTCGTGCCAAGCACCCAACCTCTGCCATAAAAATTCTTGCCAATCTCCGACAGCTGCGCCGCGTATTCTGAAAATAGTTGATCGTTCTCTGCTTGCGTCATAGCAATAAACGTAGCTTGATTTTTTATTGAAGGCAAATATTAAAAATATGGGGCGAGTTCTTTACCCGCCCTGCTTTACATTACCGTAGTAATCTCGCTGTTTAATTCCCTTACTTCACTTTCACGACAACGAACGTCACGTCATCATCCTGCGGACGCGCGCCGCCCCAATCATCGCCCAGTTTTGCCAAGCCTTCGATGATTTTCTGTGCTGAAGACTGCGCGTGATTAACCAGATATTGTTTGGCAGCTTCCTCCTCTAACATCTCATTTTGTGGATTGAATCGCTCCGGCAAGCCATCGCTCATCAACACGACGACATCATCCACCGCCAGCACCAATTCTTTTTGCTGGTATACATACTTCGTCATTCCACCCAGCGGCAACGCACGCATCACGGCTTCTTCCACTTCGCCGCTCAACGCACGATAGATCAACACGGATGGCATTCCGGCAATGCTCATGCTCATCTGATGACCTTTCACTTTGACCATCGTCATTGCCATATATAGTCCGCGCAGATGCATCTCTTTCAGCACTGCGCTGATGCGATGAAAGATGTGCGGAATGTCGGGATGATAAGCCAACGTGACGAACAAACTCTTGACCGAAGCCACCAGCGTACCCGCTTTCAAACCGTGTCCCGTCGCATCGCCTACTGCAATCGTCAGCGTACCGTCGTCGGTCAGATGAAAGTCGTAATAATCGCCGCCGACTTCCGAAGCGGTTTTCATATACGCGGCGATGTCGAGATGGGGCAGGTTGGGTAATTTCTTCGGCAGCATCGAAAGCTGCAACTGGCGGGCTTCTTCCAACTCAGCGGCGCGGCGGTCGTTCTCGGCTTTGACTTTCTCGTGTTCCAGTGCGTCGGCAGAGAGTTGTTTGACCTGGACGAGTTGCGCTTCAAGGTCGAGGTTCATGCGGGCAAAGCGGCGCGCCATAAAGATCGAAGGCGGAAGCACCAGACTGAATACGGCCATGACTCGCAGTATTAAAGGCGCAACTGTTCCAGTTGACTGATAGGTACCGAGGACTAAGAGCATTATCCCACAGAGCAACATGCCGATCCCTAGCACCCCGGCTCCGTCTGCGCTTTTCCTGACGGACTGAATCACCACGCGCAGCGCTTCAACAAACGCCAGCCCGATAAAACTCCGATAGCCCGTTTGTATTAGGTTGCCTTGCGCGAGGAAGAAAAATAAACCAGCGGCAATGAGCCAGAGCCAGAACAGCCTGGGCAGACGCTTATAAAAGACCGTATAAAAGAAGGCCAGCAGCGACACCAAAAATAAGTGGAAAGAAAGACTATTCACCAACGTCAGCAACAAGATTCCGCTCGCCCCGTAATGCCCGATATTCATAGCATATTGGGAAGTAAATGTGACAAACACCAAGCCGGCAAACAGTCCGAAGAAAAGATTGGCGCGCTGCTCTGGATAAAACCAGTACATCAGCAGATGTAGCAGGCCGATGACCAAAGCCAGTCCGCTGGAATACAGCGAGAAACCTCTCCCGTCCGGTGACCTCAGCCGATCAACTTTGGCTTGCGCCTCATTCAATTCCTGCAGCTTAATGCCGAACCCTGCGCCATACTCAATCGTGCGATTCGTATAGTTTCTCAAAAGCTGTTGACTGGAGAGTCGGTGCAGCCAGCGACTCCGCCACGAAGTCACATCGCGCATCACCATGCAAGAATGCCGCACGGCAATCACATGCTCGCTGCGTCCATCCAGCACAATGCTGAGCGGCACGGTATTGGGGTTGTATTCCACTTCGCTTTTCGGCGTCGCGCCGACCGTGCCGTAACGTTGGATCAGTTTGCCATTCAGATAAACCTCAGACGCGCCGAAATGCACCAGCACCAGCGCCAGCGGCTGATTGGTGAGTGCCGGATCAACTTGCAAGCGCAGTCGAAACCAGCCAAGACCGCGCCAGCCGCTCTTCGGAATGCTGTCGAGCGTAATCGCTGTGCCGTTCAGCGTTTCCCACGCACGATCATCGAACTGCGGATCAGCAAAGCGTGGCTCATCGTTGGGCGCATATTTCCAGTTGAGTTTGTCGAGTTCGACGGCTTGACCGTTTTGTAATTGTTCAGCGGTCAAGATCGTTTGCGCCTGCGCGGCCACAAGGGCGAAGAGAAACAATAAGGCGAGCAACCAGAGCCGTTGGAGCATGGGGGGGTTCTTTTCTGTGAATGATTTTCTGAATGATGGAATCAACCGCCAATATCGCGTTACTGACGGCCTTCCTCGGTCTCAAAGTTACCACACTTCATTCGCTACGCCGCAATTGCTTTGGCTTCCGCTTTTGAATTATTCGGCTTAAACGAGCATCTCGCGCTACGAACGGAAAGCGGCAGCGAGCCGACCGCACTCCACATTGTGTGATTTACTTCAGCAATCGCTCCATCTTCTGTTTCATCTCAGTGAGCGCCTGGGCCGCGCCGGGCTGATGAATCAGATTCTTCATTTCATACGGATCGGCTTTGAGATCATAAAGTTCATCCATCCCGTCCAGTTCCAGATAGCGAATGTATTTCCACCGCCCGTCGCGCACCGCCTGGTACCCCATTTGCAAAACACGCGGGAAAACTTTGTCGGAGGAATATTCGATCAGGAACGAATCGCGCCACGCCGTTCGATTGCCTTTGAGCAAAGGTACGAGCGAACGCCCCTGCATCGCGCTTGGCACGGCGACGCCCGCGAATTCCAGTAGCGTTGGCGCAAGGTCAAGGTTTAGCGCAAATTCGTCGCGCACCGTGCCTGCTTTGATCGCTTTCGGATAACGCACGAGCAGCGGCATGCGAATAGATTCTTCATACGCCAGCCGCCGTTCGACGCTCAAGCCGTGTTCGCCGTAAAAGTAACCGTTGTCACTGGTGAACACGATGATCGTATTGTCGAGTTGACCGGACTCTTTGAGCGTTTTCAAAATTTCGCCAACCCCGTCTTCAATTGCAGCAATCGTTCGCTGCCGTCCTAGAATCGTTTCATCGCGCGTGGCTGTCACGGCTCCGAGCGGAGGAAGGTTGCCGATTTGTCGTTGCAACGCAGGCTTGTCTTCCGGCGCGCGGCCATAATTCGGGCGGTGTGAAATCAGTTTGCCCGCATACAGGTTCTGGTGACGCTCGGCGGGAATAAACAATTCCGCATTGGCTACGTTGACGCTGCCATCGTCGTTCTGCGTCACTTCGGGATGAATGGCTTTGTGCGCCAGATAAAGCAGGAACGGTTTGTCGTGACGCCGCTTGATAAACTCGACGCCATAGCCGTTCAGAATGTCCGTGATGTAACCCGACGGTTTGACTGACTTGCCGTCTTCGTTGATGTCGGGGTCGCGGTATGTGCCCTGCCCTTTGAAACTCACCCAGCGATCAAAACCCGGACGCGGTTTATCGTCGTTGCCCATGTGCCATTTGCCGACAAAAGCCGTTTCGTAACCCGCCTGATGCAACAGCAACGGAAAGGTCACCAGCTTAT
>JANNUY010001202.1:0-4634 GCA_031414155.1 Acidobacteriota bacterium | reverse complement strand
TCACGTGGTTGAGGACGTTGACCATTTCGAGACGAAACTCAGGCATGAATCGCTCTTTTACTCTGAATTGCTTGAAGAGCGAGAGGTCTGCGTTCCACACACGCGGACGGCGGAATTGATTGCGCTTCGACGAGCCGAAGCCTTCTTTTCCAAGACCGGTCGGTTGCGCGAACAGGCTCTTGTCGTAATAGGAATCAGTGGTGTAAGCCCCCACCTTGCCAACGGGTTTCGGATCGCCATTGAAGTTGATAAGCGCGCCGCCACAGCCCACGCAGTTCAAGGCATTGTTCGTACCGCCGATGCCATAGGGCGTCCCGGAGTACCATGAATGAATGCCGTTGAGTTGCCAGCCGCCGAGCAGCTTGCCCGTCAGGTTGCTAGCATCTTTGAAGAAGGGCAAGCCATAGACAAAGCCCATCTGCCAGACGTGCGTGCGGTCAAAGCCCGCCACCGCGAAATTGTCTTCAAATTTCAGCGGGTGATTCCAACTCAGCCCCGTCCAGCCATCTTCATCAGCCATATTCTTGGCCTTGCTCAACGTGTAAGCGCCCTTCAACAGCAGGCCGCTTTGGAAGGGCCGGTTGACGGAGACTTGTAATGAGTTATAGCGGCTGCGGGTGCGGGCCCCCCAATCGTTGATGGTAGTGGCACCAGCCACGGCAAAATACTTGAGCGCATTGTTGCCGCCGCCGGGTTCACCGTAGTTGATGTTCAAGTCAGCGTAGCCACCGTCAGTGCGAGTCCCAACATAACCTGCCTCGACAATGATGTCCCAAGGTAGTTTGTGTTCAAAGGTAAAGTTCCACTGTTGAATGATGGCCCGATTCAGCCCTTTGCCAGAGCCAGGGAAAGCTTCGACGCCGTTGTTCGGCGTCCGCGTGAAGAGGTTGCGCGGCAGCGTCACACGGCCAGAGCTGTAATCCGGGATTGTCAGTGTCGGGATGCCGGCGGTCAGCGTCGTTATCGAGGCGAACTGCTCAGCAGTGTTGTTGAAGAAAATGTCATACGGGAAAGCACCGCGCAGCGGGCGCGACCAGGGCAACGGGTTGATGGTGCGACCGTAGCCGACTCTCAACACCGACTTGTCACCAAGGCGGTAGGCCGCACCAAGGCGTGGTGCGAAGTACCACTTTTTAAGTTCCAGCCCGACATCTTTCGGCACGTTGCCGCGTCCGCCCAGCAACAGGGTGTAGGTGCTGAGATCAAGCCGCTCAATACCGCTGTTGACACGCGACATCAGCGGGTATTGCTCAAGCCGCAAGCCCAAGTTGAGCGTCAGGTTCGGAGTTACGCGCCAACGGTCACGCAAGTAATAACCCATCTGCCACTCACGACCAGTCATATCTTCGGTTTGAACGTCCTTCGAGAAGAAATTCGGGCGACCAATGAGGAAGTCCGCGAAGGAATTCCAGCCCGGCGAGACATAGTTGGACGCGCCTGTTACCTGCCCGTTGAAGCTGAATCCGCCCTTCAAGCCATAAGGCCCAAATTCTGCTTGGCGGTGATTCAATTCCAGCTTAACAAGATCAAAGCCTGCTCTTAATTCATGCTTGGCGAAGACCTTGGTGATCGCGCTGCTAAAGCTGTAGTTAGCCTCCTTACGGAAGAGAGGCATCCAGCTCGGCGTCGTGCCGATACTGTATTGGCTAGCGAAGGTGGGCAAGCCGCTGGCGCGGATGTCCTTGGCGTCGTTCACGCCGGGGATGCCGAGATCAATGCCGAGGTTCTTGCCGTAATCAGGGCCGAAAACAGTCTGATTCTGGCGGTTATATCCAAAGTTGCCGTCCAAAAGTAGGGTCGGGCTAAGCGTCCACGTATGACCGATACTGACCACGTACACCTTTGTATTCCCTTGGCTACCTTCGTCGAAGCCCAACCTGAACTCGTCTACGTTGGCAGATTGCAGCGTAGAGAATTTGCCCCAGATTGAATGTTCTTTGGTGCGTTGCCAAGTGATCTTTCCGTCATAATTGCCGCGATCCACAGTGACCGTGCGCTGTTGCACAAAATCATCCAGGATAAAGTTGTTGTTCAGGTCGCCAGCATTCACTTTGGGGTAATAGTTCATGACTGCTCTCGCAATCGAACTTATCTGCGCGCCGGGAATTGCGAAGTTGGCGAACGGAGTGCGCCCGACGCCACCGGCCCCGCCCGTGCTCGGGTTATAAAGTTGGAAAGCAGGGTAAGCCAGGGCACCAGCGGCTGTTCTTGCTGTAGCGACATCGCTGAAATCGCCGAGGCGCATTTTGTCAGTCGGAACGGTGTAGATAACGTTGCTGGTGCGGCGGTCGCGAAAGTTTTCGTAAGAGGCAAAGAAGAAGAGTTTGTCCTTCTTGATCGGGCCGCCCAACGTGCCGCCGTAAGTTTGCCGGTTCAGCGGCGTGCGCTGAAGCCGGTTCGCGTTGTTGATGTAGCTGTTCGCATTCAGCTTGTCACCATTGAAAAACCAAAACGCTGAGCCACGGAATTCGTTCGTACCAGACTTGGTCACGACGGTTTGCGCCGCGCCACCCGCCATGCCTTGATCGGCGTCGAAGTTATTCGTAGCGATGTTGACCGTTTCGACCGTTTCAGCCGGTTGAATGTAACCAGCGTGATGCGGTAACCAAACGTTCACCGAAACCGCTCCGTCAACCCGTGTAGTATTGCTGTTTGGTTGCGTGCCGTTGACCCATGTGCGCAGCGAGCGACCTGGAGAGTCAATTTCAGCGTTCTGAAATTGCGTAGGCGTCGCGCCGGGAACCAGATTGAGCAACGATTGATAGTTGCGATATTGATTCAGGGGCAAAGACAAAACTTGCTTGGAATTGATTTCAGTGTTGAGGTCGGACTTTTCAGTTTTCAAGGTAGCCGCGTCGGCCTCAACTGTAACTGATTCGGTAGCGGTACCGATTTGCAGCGAAACGTCTATGCGTTTCAGAGTACCTGCCGATACGATGATGGTTGACTGCCGCGTTTCTTTAAAGCCTTTGCCCGACAAGGCCATGTCAAAGTTGCCGGGCAACAGATTACGGAAGATATAGTTTCCCGTTTCGTCAGTAACCGTCTCAAGTTTTAAGGCGGTACCGGTATTGGTAATCGTGACTGTTACGCCCGGCAAGACCGCGCCTGAGGGGTCAGTCACACTTCCCACGATGCTGCCATAAAGCGCTTGTGCTGTTCCTGTCTGGGTGTTGATTCCGACAGTCAGCAACAGGGCAAGCATCGCAAAAGCGAGTTTGTTGAAAGTTTGTCGCATGATTTGGTGATCTCCTTTGTGAGTGATTCACTTCCTGTGGTGTCGGATGGCTCACTACTAAAAGTGGTGGTGAGCTTGCCGTCCAAAAGTGTTTTGTTATGATGCCAGCACTTGTTGAACGGCTTCCGGCAGTGATTAAGTTCAAAACGAAAATTTTAGAAATCCAGCGGCAACGAATATCGCCGCGACCTTTGTGGGTGCATGATTACTTCGTTCAAAGCATCCTGACAAAGCAGCCTGAATGAGTCGAGCCCATTGACGGCAGGGGATGGTGCTTATTCTTCAAACCCAGCAGCCCCGACAGCTTAAGTTATTTTTCTTGTTTTTGCCGCCTGTTGATTCAGGCGTGCGGTTGATGGTTGGGGTCAAGTCTTTCTTTAGTACTTGACCCCGGCAAAGCTAGCCTTCAATGGCAGGCAGTCTACGCAGAGTGAAAAGGATGGTCAAATGAAAATCAACTTTATTTATGGGTTTATATTGGCGCTTTTGCTCACGCTCAACACGTGGGCGCAAACCGATGAAAAGGGCTTCACGCCTTTGTTTGACGGCAAGTCGCTCAACGGTTGGCAACTCGTCAAAGGCCAGGGGCCGGGTTACGTCGTCAAAGACGGCATCATCGAATGTCCGGCGAACGGCGGCGGCAATCTTTATACGGTGAAAGAATACGGCAATTTCGTGTTGCGGTTTGAATTCATGACCGAACCCGGCGGCAACAATGGCGTAGGCATTCGCGCGCCGCTCACAGGCGACGCCGCTTATCAAGGCATGGAAATTCAAATCCTCGATGACCAGCACGAACGTTATAAAGGCAAGATCAAATCAGAGCAGCATCACGGTTCGATTTACGACGTGATTCCGGCGCGCACGGGCTTCCTCAAACCGGCGGGCGAATGGAACACCGAAGAAATCAGCGCGCAAAGCTCGCGCATTCGCGTGACGCTCAACGGCGTGATTATCATTGATGCAGATTTGGCGACGGTGAAAGAACCCGACGTGCTGAAGAAACATCCGGGCTTGCAAAACAAACGCGGCCACCTCGGCTTTCTCGGACACGGCACGCATGTGGCGTTCAGAAACATTCGTCTCAAAGTGTTGCCATGAAAAATCAATTCACCGAATAAGAAAGACTGAAAAGAAAATACGGAATAGACAGAAATAACGGAGCAAACGGAATGACTAAAGACGAAAACAATCTTCCGTTTGTTCTGTTATTTCCGTCTGTTCCGTATTCTCTTCTGAATGATTTTTCGTTGTCTCAATGAATGCTACCAGTCGCCAGTCGCATCACAGCTTCTTCGTTGCATTGGTCGCGGTTGAGAATGCCGGTGATGCGGCCTTCGTGCATGACGGCGAGGCGGTCGCTGAGATTCAAGACTTCTTCCATCTCTGAACTGAT
>JANNUY010001201.1:0-1260 GCA_031414155.1 Acidobacteriota bacterium | reverse complement strand
CGAACCGCTAAAGGTTTGCGCCGCGAGATTGAATTCGCTGTCAGCCGGAATCGTTAACATCACATCGCCGCTGAAACTCTGAAATTCATAAGTGCCATCGCTGTGCAGCTTGCCTTGATAGCTCAGGTTGGAGTTGTGCGCTTTGAGGCGGAGTTCGTGCGCGTCTACGTCTTGCAGCGTGATGGTGCCGCTCAGGGTTTCGGCTTCGAGGCGGCCTTGCGTTTTGACGAACAACACGTTGCCGCTGACCGAATTCGCACGCGCGCCTTCTTCCGCCTGGCGAATCGTGACGTTGCCGCTGACGGTGGTGGCGCGTACGTGGCCGCGCGCGTCTTGCACGGTTACATTGTCGCTGACGCTGCTGGCGTTCACGTCGCCGCTGACGTTGAGAATGGTTACGCTGCCGCTGCTGGTCGAAGCCGTCGCGCGTCCGCCGAGATTTTCGAGCCGTACGTTGCCGCTGCTCGAACTCGCCGTCGTGTCATCCCGAATATCTTTGGCCTGAATGTTTCCGCTGGTAGCGCGTGCCGTCAGCCGCGAAGCGACTTCTTTCGCCGATACATTGCCGCTGGTTGAGCCGATGCTGAGTGCGCCGCCGATGCGTTCCGCCGTCACGTTGCCGCTGGTGCTGGTGAGTCTGGCATCGCCCGTTATGTCGTTCGCCAATACGTTGCCGCTGGTTGAACTGGCGGTGAGTTTGGCGACGGGGCCGGTGACGGTTACGTCGCCGCTGCTGCTGGAAATGTTTTGCAGCACCGCCGTGCGCGGGACTTTTAATTCATAGTCAACCGATGTGCTGTTCGATCTGCCGCGCGGATAAATCGTGCGGATTTCGATTTGCGTCGGACGCGCGTTGATTTCGATGGCGACCAGTTGCCAATCGCTTTCGTTGCGCGCGCGTTTGACGGCGTTGAGTTCGATGCGGGCTTCATTCCACGAAGTGACGCGGATGTAGCCGCTCGTGTTGGATAAGCTGATCGTGCCGCCTTCTGCCAGCGGATAGGTTTCATGCACTTCGCGCTTGTCGAGGTTCTGGGACGTGCTGACAACCGAGCCGGTAATGATGTTTTGCGCGTAGCCGATGGTTGCGCACAGCCAGAGCAAGCACAGCGTCAACATTGATTTGTTACAGAGGACTGAGAGCTTTATCGCATTCACTCTTCGCCGCAGCGCGGCGGCTGAGTTTAGCCGTGGGTTTTTAACCCACGGTTTGATGACAGGCGCATTCAAGCGTCGCGTCAGCGACGCTTGAAACGCGCG
>JANNUY010001200.1:0-1419 GCA_031414155.1 Acidobacteriota bacterium | reverse complement strand
CGGCGAAGCGCAACGCATCAAGCTGGCGAAAGAGTTATCCAAACGCGCGACCGGGCGGACGATTTATATTTTGGATGAGCCTACGACGGGGCTGCACTTCGAAGACGTACGCAAGCTGCTCGACGTGCTGCAACGTCTCGTAGATGTAGGCAACACCGTCATCATCATCGAACACAATCTCGACGTAATTAAATCTGCCGACTGGCTGATTGACCTCGGCCCCGAAGGCGGCGCAGGCGGCGGCACGATTGTCGCGGAAGGCACGCCGGAACAGGTGGCGAAGAATAAAAAATCGTATACGGGGCAGGCGCTCGCTCCGCTATTGGGCAAAGGCAAACGGTAGAGTATCGCCATCGCTTTCAAACAAATGATTTGCTGTGGATAGACTCGAATTTTATGGCAATCTCTATCACCACACAGATTTTATTCGAGCAAACGATCAATGAGTTTGCGCAACTCGTGATGGCGCTTTTCGCTACCGCCGATCAGTTGCAGCGCCTGATTGCCTTCGCGATCAATCAGGATATGTGTCGGCCAGATGGACACTTTGAATTCTTTGTTGACCTTCATCGCTTTGGGAACGATCTGATAATCGAACGGACGGGTCTTGAGAAATTCGCGCAATTCACTTTCTTCATCGGTAGCGAATGCCAGAAAGATGACATCCTTGCCTTTGTATTCTTTGACCAGTTCATTCAAGCCCGGCATTTCGACGCGGCACGGGCCGCAGCCGATGTACCAGAAATTCAAAACCACCACTTTGCCCTTAAGCGCCTCAGCGTCGTAGGTCTTGCCATCCAAAGCGATCACGGTGAACTTTGCGCTTGGTGTCATCTCAAGCAGCGAGGTGGTGCGCTTTTTGATGTAATCACGAAAGCCGTCCAATTTGCCTTCGCGCTTTTGATAAATTTCTCTGAGCGATTTGTCAGCAAAGTCAGAGCCGCGAAAACGCGCCACCACGAGCGCCTTTTCCGCTGCGACAGGATTTTTCAAAGCCAGCCAGATTTTGCCTTCGAGCTCTAACATCTCTGGGTCAGTGGTCTTGAAACGCGAACCGCGCTCAAGCATTTGCGCGGCCTTGAGGCTTTCCAGCGCATTGGCAAACTGACCGAGTTGATAATGCAAATCGGCCTTGAGGTGATAGGCGCTAGGTAATTCGTCATTCAACCGTGAGTATCCGCGATACAGTTCATCCTTGTTCAACAGCGTGTATTGCAGCCCTTTTTCCAACAACTGCGCGGCGCGAGGCAGCTTCTCACTGCGCACGAAATAAATGCGTGCGAGTTTGAGATAAGGCTGCGGATTATCGCTTTCCTCGGTTATCCATGATTCGGCGACCGTTTCGAGCGCCGTCAGAGGGAAATCTTTATGCGGTATTTCGCCATTCTCATTGTAAGTAAAGTAGTCCAGTCGCTCACG
>JANNUY010001199.1:0-2320 GCA_031414155.1 Acidobacteriota bacterium | reverse complement strand
CGTGATGACGCGCAACGTAGCGTTGCGTTTGGCGAACACTACGGCGTTGCGGCAGGACTCGGCGATTCAAGCGGCGCTGCGTTCATTGAATGATGGCGCTGCACGCGATGTGTTGAAATACGCCGATCAGTCAGCGTGGCTGACTGACTTGCAAGCTGCGGTCAAACAAGAACCGTTGGCGGCTGCGCTCAAAGACGCGCAAGGCAATGCGCAACTCTCGCCGCAATTCATCGCCAGCTTCCGTTACTTCAGCGATCACGTAGCGCCAGAACTCAACCGCGATCAACGTATGGACACGATGTCGTGCATTAAATGCCACGCCGTCGAAGGCCGCGTGCCTTCGATGTATCTGGAAGGCCCCAACGGCAACGGCTACTGGTCGGTGGCGAAGATGCTCAAGAACTATTTGACGCTGCAACAAAAGATCAACTTCGCCGACATCGAAACCAGCAAGCTCTTGCGCAAACCGCTCAACGTCCAAACCGGCAAGGAAGACGGCCATCAGGGCGGCAGACGTTATGCCCCCAGCGAACGCGGCTATCTGATCATTCGGCGCTGGGTGTTGGATATGCCGCGCGTCGTGCAAGGCGCGGGCGCGGCGAGCAGCAGCAGTTCGCGGTAAACGAATTGACGCCTCTGAGTGGCAGCCCCAGTCTCGGTTTGTCGTTAAGCAAAGGGAGCAATCTATGTCGCAAGCATTTTCATATCAGCCCGCCGAAGCACCGGACGTGGCACATCTGATCACGGAGGACGATGAGCCAATGGACAACCTCTTTTCAGAAAAACAGCAGCGATTGTTGACCGAACCGCTCTTTACCTCATGGCCTGGCCCCGGCGAAGACCGCAAATTTTTGGCCTGCGCCAACGTCGCTGTTTTCAATATCGCCCGCAATCCGCCCGTCGTACCCGATATGCTGTTGAGCTTCGATGTCGAAGTTCACCCCGACATCTGGGCCAAAGAACATCGGTCATACATGGTTTGGGAACTCGGCAAGCCGCCTGATCTGGTGGTCGAAATTGTGTCGAACAAAATCGGCGGCGAACAGAGCGACAAGAAAATCAAATATGCGCTGATGCGCGTGATGTATTACGTCGTGTTCGACCCCGAACGCTTGCTAAGTGACGAGGTCGTCGCGATCTATCATCTTGGCGGGTTGAGCTATCGTCGCTTTGAAGGGATGCAACTGCCTGATTACCAACTCGGCCTGACGCTGTGGGAAGGCGAATTTGAGAGTTTTCACTATACGTGGCTGCGCTGGACGGACGAACACGGCGATCTGATTCTCACCGGCAAGGAGCAAGCTGAACGCGAACGCGCTGAGAAAGAACGCGAACGCGCTGAGAAAGAATCCGCACTCGCACGGGCTGAACAACTCGCGGAGCAATTGCGCGCGCTTGGTCACGAACCGCAAGCCTAGCTTTTGCTAAAGCTCCGCGCGCATTGCCCCCCTGAATCCATCCGATGAACAGCAAGCCCTCAGTCAAGATTACGCAACAGACGTTACGCTTTGATGATTTGCCGGCGGCAGATTTCGAGCGGCTGTGTCTTGGCTTATTGGTTGCGATGCCTGACGAATGGCAAGGGGCGGAGCATTACGGACTGACGGGCAATGAACAAGGACGCGACATCGTTGTCTCACGCAACGGCCAGCGTTGGGCCGTGCAATGTAAACGTACCCAAACTTTTCAGCCCAACAAGATCACACCTGAAGTAGACAAATGCCACGCGCTCGACGCCGCGTTGCGTCCCGCAGGCATGCTATTCATCACCAGCGCCAATCCCACAGCAGCGACGCGCGATGAAGTCAAGGCGTACTGCAATGCGCGCGGCTTCGCGTGTGACATCTGGGGGCGGACGGATTTGGACGCGCGCGTCAATCGGCATCTGCAATTGGTCGCGCAGTTTTTCGGTTCATCAGTCACGCCGCGCAATCCGGCCCTGCATCAAGTCGCCGAACCCGTCGCCGATTTCGTAGGCCGCGTGCAAGAGCTGGCCGAACTCACTGCGCATTTGCAGTCGCGCGCGCAAGCCAGCGCCAGCGTACTCATTGCCGGAGCGCACGGCGCGGGCGGCATCGGCAAGAGCGAACTGGCGCGCAAGCTCGTCGCCCAGTTGCGCGACGTATACCCCGATGCCCAACTGTTCCTTGATCTCAGAGGCGTAGCCGAACAGCCTATCGCGCCCGCCGTGGCGCTCGAACGCTTCATTCGCGCGCTCGATCCGGCTTATCAGCAAGCGCAATTGCCAGAGCGCGTCAGCGAATTGCAGGGCATTTATCTTTCGTTGCTCACTAATCGGCGCGCCATTGTCGTATGCGAC
>JANNUY010001198.1:0-29658 GCA_031414155.1 Acidobacteriota bacterium | reverse complement strand
ATTCGTCATAGCAACTTTCATTCTATCACGGCTGTCGCTTCAATCTCGATTAAGAAATCCGGTACTGCCAGAGACGCGACTCCAATCCAGGTACTGACAGGACGCCGCTCTTCCGGGAAAACCTCTCGCAACGCACTACCTACCGCATCGGCTTGCTCCGGCTTGTAATTCACGATGTAGATGCGCAGCGCAACAACGTCCGACAGTTCGCCTTCGGCAGCTTCTACCGCCGCCTGAACATTCCGCAGGGCTTGTCTTGCCTGTTGCGCTAAATCGGTTCCGCCAATGATCTGCCGATGGGCGTCCCAAGCCGTTTGACCTGAGATGTAAATCGTCTTTCCACCGCTGGCGACGACGGCCTGAGAGAAACCGTGTGGCAGAGAAGGAAAGAGTGAATCCGGGTTGATGTATTGTTTCGGCATAGTGTGACAGAGGGCGCTGACGCTTCACGCACGCTATTTCATCCACTCAAACACCTGGTAATGCTCGCCATTCATGCCCAGCCGTGAATAGACGGTTTGCGCGCGCGTGTTGCGAGTGTCTACGTAAAGGCGAATGCCGCGTAGGTTCGCGTCGGCTGCGACGATTTGCTGGACGTGTTCGTAAAGCCCTTTGTAAACACCTTTGCCGCGCGCGGCGGCGATCACATAGACGCTTTGAATCCACCAGACATCGCCGTTGCGCCAGTCGCTCCACTCATGCGTAATCATCAACGAAGCGACGACCGTCCCGTCGAGTTCGGCGACGAAATAATGACCGCGCGTGGCGTCGGCAAATACGGCATTGACGCCTTTGATAACCGTCGGACGGTCGAGTTCGACTTCTTCGGTTTCGCGCGCCATCAGGATTTGGAATTCGACGATGGCGGGCGCGTCAGCCTCGACGGCGTGACGATAAGTGACTTGGTTCATCAGAGTCCTGGGTTTTGCGGTTGATAAGTGGGCAGTTCGCTGCGTCGCCGCGTAACGCTGTCGTCTACGATTTCGTTGCCGAACTGCGTTTGCCTGACTTTACGCACAAAACGCGGATGGAGCTTGGCATATTTGCCGCCCATAAATTGCGCGTATGAATCGGTTTGGTCGGCGAGATGGTTGCTGTCATCAATGCCCGGCCAGTGATTGTCTAAAATCGCCAGCCCGGTGCCCGCCGCTTTGATGAGCATCCATTTCAGCGCGAGGTCAGACAGCTTGCGCGTCGCATAGCCGCCCCCTACGTCGGAATGCGCGCCCGCGAACCAGCGCTGTTCCAGCGTTTGCGTCGCCGTCTTACTGGGCGACCACAGGCATACATCGTAATGCCCGCGATGCTCGTCCACCGCGACAGCGTGATAAGCGTTCTCGACGATGCCGCTCAAGTGCGTATCGTGAAACTGATAAAACTTTTGATTGAGATCGTTGAACTGGTTCAGCGGAACGCCCAGCGCGCCCACCGTATCCCATACACCTACGAACTTGATCTTGATCTCACGCGAGTTGGTAGCACGAAAGAATTGCGCGGCAATCGAATCAGGCCCGTCATCGCGAGTACGGTAAAGCATATAAGCCGCCAGCACTGTGGCTTTGTTGGTCAGTCGCTTTTTGATGAGGCCGACGTTGCGAATCATTCCGACCAAACTGCGTGCGGTGTAAGCGCCACGACTGAAGCCGACGATATAAACCTCATCGCCTTCCTCGTAGTTTTTGCAAAGGTAGGTGTAGCCTTCATAGATGTTGAGTTCTATCCCTGCGCCGAGCATGCCGCCTGCGTGCTTGTCGTACCATTGCGTGCCTACGCCTTGATCGTACCATTTGGGTTGCATGATGCCGTTCGCGTCCTCCTTTGCGAGGGCTTTATAAAAGCGTCGGACATTCGTCTCGACCTGTTGTGATTCGGGCAGACGTTCATCAGCGGGTTTATTCCAGGTTCCGTCAAAACAAATCGTAATTCGTTTCATGGCTTCAGTCTCCTTGTTGAAAAAATGGTAACAGGCTGTTGGCTGTCAGCAGTGCTGGCAGTCACCTTTGAGCATTCAGCGGCTGTCGTTGAACGCGTGTAGTATCGGCACGTCATCGCCGTTCAGCAAGTCGAGCGCAGCGGCAATCACGCGATGTTGTTGGGCCGCGTCGTGCGGCGCTCCGAGCGGAAAGCCCAAGCGAAAAGGCACGAACAATGCGCGCGGCGGTTTAATGACAGCGGTGATTTCACGCAACAGCGTCAATGAAACCGTCGTGATGCCTGCGCGTTCGAGCGCCGCTTGCACCAGACCGACCGTCTGGTTGCACATCGGTCAGACAGGCGTGAGCAAGGCGGCTTGCACACCGTCGGCGCGTAATTGCTCAGCCACTTGCGGCGCGGTTTCTTCAATCAATTTGGCCGGGCCGACAATCGAACCCATAAAACTGAAATGCCGGTGATTGAGTTCGCCGATGACGCCGCGCGTGACGAGTTCGCGCATGCGGTCGAGCGGAAACGCGAGATTGGCGTCGGCTTCGATGCCTGAGTGGTCAAATGAATTGCTGCGATGCGACTCGACCAGCGTATTGACCGCGATGTCATTGGGAATTTCGCGGTAAGTCGAATCGCCTTTCTTATTCGTGAAATCGAAATCGCTTTGCTCAGGCGTACGCAACCCCGCAGTCGTCACGAGCGCCACGCGGGCCTGCGCCAGCGGCACACGGAGCGGCGTACACGGCATTGGCTCAATCACATAACGATGAAACGGATAGGCTTTGAGAAAGAGGCGCGTCGTTAAACTCAGGTCAGCGTAAGTTGCCATTGGGTTTTATGCGGCAGCCGGTTGTGCCGTGGGAAGAAGTTCAATCGCGTCGCCAACCGTAATCACCGCGCCTTGCACGACGCGCGCGAATTGGCCGCATTGATTCACGAGGCGTTTGGTCAGGCGATAGTCAATCTTAGTGATCGAACGGCAGGGCTTGCGACGTTCGACGATTTCAAGCAACGCCTCGCCGATTCGTAAGCGTGCGCCAACTGGCAATTCATCAAGCGAAAGATTTTCAGTGAAAAGGTTCGCGCTGAGTTGACCGGCTTCGACCATGAAGCCTTCAGCTTGAATGGCCTGCAAAACTTCCTGCGCGAACAAGCTGACGTGGCGGGTTGGATGCGTGCCTGCGTGCTTGTCGCCTTGCAAGCCGAACCCAGCAATTAGTAAAGCTGTCTCACAGGACACTTTGGTTGCGTCTGCCGGTTCGCCAATAAAGATGCCAGATAGTTTCGCCATCGTTTTGGATTAGTCGTCAAACCGCAAGCCCGGCAAACCATCCAAACTTTGTGCGTTTTTCTGGCGGCGCGCTTCATGTAATTGGTCAGGTGTGAATTGTGCGACGTATTTCGGCAAGGTTTCGCGCTGGCCTTTGAATTCATAAAGCGGTACGCCATAGCCGCACGAATCGGAAATGCGTTTGATCGCCACGCGAATCACCGCGCGGGCGCTGGGGAATTCGCCGAACAGTTGAGAGAGTTCGTCAAATTCTGGCGAACCTTTTTCGTGAGCCGTGCCGACGCCGTGAAATCTGACGATGCGCGCCGGGCCAGTGAAAGCGCAAAACATCAAGACAAGTCGCCCGTTTTCTTTCAGGTGCGCGATGGTTTCGATGCCGCTGCCGGTCAGGTCGAGATAAGCCACCGTTTTGCCATCAAGCAGGCGAAACGTGTCCAGCCCTTTGGGCGAAAGATTGATGTGTCCGTCAGCAGTCAGCGGCGCAGTCGCCACAAAAAACATTTGCTGCGCGCTCACGAAATCTTTCAATTCATCACTGATTTGCTCGAATACTTTTGCCATTGTTTTTTTAATAAGCCGCAATCGTTTCAATCGCGCGCAGCACGTCTTCGGTCTGCGGCAACGTAGCGTCTTCGACATCCGGCGCGTAGGCCACAAAGCTGTCTAGCGCAGCGACGCGCTTGACCGGTGCGTCGAGATAATCGAACAACTCATCGGCGATGCGCGCGGCGATTTCTGCGCCGTAACCCCACGACTGGCAGTCTTCGTAAACCACCAGCGCGCGATTGGTTTTCTTGACACTCGCGGCAATCGCCGACCAGTCGTAAGGATTCAACGAACGCAGGTCAATGATTTCAACGTCAAGGCCTTGCGCTGCGGCTTGTTTCGCCGCGACGAAAGAACGCTGCACCAGCGCGCCGTAAGTGATGATGGTTAAATCTTTCCCTTCGCGCACGGTCTTAGCTTTGCCGAACGGAATCATGAAATTGTCGTCGGGATAGGCGCTCTTGTTGTAAGTCTGGCGATAGAGATGTTTGTGTTCGAGAAACAACACCGGATCGTCGCAACGCAACGCGGTACGCAACAAGCCGTTCGCGTCGAGCGCGGTGGCGGGCATGACTACGCGCCAGCCGGGGATTTGCGTGAAGATCGAAACGCCCGATTGGCTGTGATAAACCGCGCCGCCTTTGAGATAGCCGCCAATGGGTACGCGCACCACCATCGGGCACTTCCATGCGTTGAATGTGCGCCAGCGCAGCAGTGCGATTTCGTTGCGCATCTGCATCATCGCCGGCCAGATGTAATCAAAAAACTGAATCTCAGCCACCGGCTTCAAGCCGCGCGTAGCCATCCCTAACGAACGCCCGACGATGTTGGCTTCGGCGAGCGGCGTGTTGAAAACGCGGTCGCTGCCAAATTCGCGCTGCAAATTCGCTGTGACCTTGAAGACGCCGCCTTTGCCTTTGACCTGACTCAGGTATTCGGCGCGGCTGGCGTCGGCCACGTCTTCGCCCAAGACGACGATGCGCGGGTTTCGCCGCATCTCTTGATGCAAGACGCGATTGACGTGATCCACGATCGTGCCTTCGCCTTTGGTGATGGGCGCAGTCGCTTCGGTGTCGAACTTGCTTGAGGTCGGATCAACGTCTTCTGAATAGATGAAAAGTTTCGCCGAATTTTTATCGGGTTGCGGAATCGTGAGCGCACGGTCAGCGGCTTCGTTGATTTCGTGGTCAACGGCATTGCGTAAGGCGAGCAGTTCGTTGGCGGTCGCCGTGCCTGAATCAAGCAGAAAACTTTCAAGCCGTTTGATCGGATCGCGCTCCTGGTCGAGACTCAACTCTTCAGCGGGGCGATAGTGCGATTCGTCGTCAGAGAGCGAGTGCGAATAGGGGCGAATCACATGCGCGTGAACGAGCGCGGGGCCACGACGCGCGCGGCAATAGGCGACGGCTTCGCGCAAGGTGTCATAACTTTCGAGCAAGTCGGTGCCGTCGCATTCGGCGACATACAAGTCGGGAAAGCTGCGCACGAGTTGCGAGATGCTGCCGCCAGCGGTTTGCACTTCGGTCGGCGTCGAGATGGCGTAACCGTTGTCTTCGATCAAATACAACAGCGGCAGCTTCAGGTTACAGGCTGTGTTGAGCGATTCCCAAAACTCGCCTTCGCTGGTCGCACCGTCGCCGCCCGATACATAAACGATTTCGTCCTGTTTGAACTGATCGGCGCGGTCGCTGATTTCCTTGATGAGTGAATAGCGATAACCCGCTTCAGCCGCGCCCGTCGCTTGCAGGAACTGCATGCCGGTGCAAGACGAACGTCCGATCATATGCCGCGCGGGATCGCTCCAATGCGAAGGCATCTGGCGTCCGCCCGAAATCTTGTCATCGCGCGCCGCCACCGAAGCCAGCAGTTGCTGATAAGCGTCCATGCCGAAATAAGTCGCCATCGCGCGGTCACGGTAGTAAAGATAAAACCAGTCGTAACCCGGCTTGAGCAACAATCCGGCGGCCACGGTCACGGCTTCGTGCCCGGCGCTGCTGATCTGAAAGAAAATCAGGTTCTTCCTTTTAAGTTGTATCTCTTTGTCGTCAATACGCCGCGACGCATACATCGCGCGATAGGCGCTGACGAGCGTGGTGGCATCAAGCGCGCCGCGATGATCAACATGGGGGACAACACGACTTTCAGGGGAAATCGGTTTCGCCATAAGCGTTCCTTTTTCTATCAATAGAATATCAGTCCAGATAACGGGCCAGATAACGGGAAGAGCTATGAATTAAGCCGCAGTCTACGAAGGCGTCAGTTATTGTGCAAGCCTTTGGCTCTGTGCGAAGATGCGCTTGGTTTGACCACCAGAACGGTCAATCAGGCAGCTTTCCCCCAAGTGCTTGAATCCCTAAATCAGACCTAGCGAAGGAGCAGTCCGATGAAACTCAATGACTTCCAGATTGACCAGCAGTTGGACAGTTTGGACGGTTGGCGGCGCGACGGCGAACAGCTTTACCGCGAATATAATTTCGAGACGTTCAAGATCGCGCTGGCATTCGTCAACCGTGTCGCCGACGTCGCCGAATGGATGAATCATCATCCCGACATCCTGATTCACAGTTGGAGCAAAGTGCGCCTGACCGTGACCACTCACGACACCGGCGGACTCACCAAAAAAGATTTCGACCTGGCAAAACAAGTCAATCAGTTGGCATAAGGAGCAACGCGCGGCAACAATGCCAGAAGTAAGCAATCCGCAAAGCATTTTGGGCGCGATGATCGTGCCTGCCGTATTGATTTCAGCCTGTGGCACGTTGATCGTTTCGACTTCGATGCGGCTGGCGCGCATCGTTGATCGCGTGCGCGTGTTGAGCCAGGAAATCGAAGCGCTTTCTGCCGACGAAGCGACCGTGGATTTTGTCGAAGACCGCGTCGCCGAATTCGAACGCCAACTCACCATTCACGCACGGCGCGGACAATTGATTCAACGTTCACTAACCAGTTTTTATCTTTCGTTAGGTTTGTTCGTAGCCTCGACCATAACGCTCGCCCTGGTTTCGCTTATTCATCACTGGGAATGGCTGCCGCTGTTGTTGGGCATTGCGGGTACGATCTTTCTTTTTTACAGCAGCGTGTTGCTCATCGCCGAAACGCGACTCGCGTTGCGTTCGGTGAATTACGAAATGGCTTTCGCCATGAAGCTGCGCGCGAAATATCAAGAGCGGCGTCGCGCGGCGGCTGGCCTTACGAATGAAGCCGCGCCCACTGTCACGCAAACTTCTTCGCTCGGTAAAATCACCAAAAAACTTGGAATCAGCTAACTCGACTCTATGAAGCAAGTGCATATCGTTTGTGACGGCAGCAGTTTGGGCAATGGCGGTAAAGCGCCGCGCGCCGGAGCCGTCGCCATTCTCGAACACAGCGGCAATCAAAAAATCGTAGGTGAATATCTCGGCAACGCTACCAATCAACAAGCCGAAATCATTGCCGCCTGCCTCGGACTCGAAACCCTCAACCAACCCTGCCAAGCCGAAGTCATTTCAGATTCGCAATACGTCGTCAAAACCATGAACAAGCTCTTCAAGCGCAAGACCAACCATGAGTTTTGGGAGCGTTTAGATAAAGCCGCCCACGGCCATCGCATCACCTGGACGTGGACGCGCGGCCACGCGGGGCATCCGATTCAGGAAAAATGCGATGAAGCGGCACGGTTGATTGCTATGACGGGCGAAGTGGATGAAAGCAAGTTGGCGGAGATTTTAGCGGCTTAAATGCTTACGAAGGTTGTTCGGTCGCACGATCCAGCGCGTCGCTCACAATACGCACGGCAGTGTCGTTGATGTGTTGCCGCCATTCCTGACGGTCTTCTTCATAAGCGCCACTGAGCAACAGCAAGCGGCGCAAGATTTCGTTGGTGACGGCGACAAGGAATACGCCTTGCCCGGCTTGCTGGCGCAAATGTTCGTTGTCAATCAGCGCTCGGTCGCGGTCTTCGTCTTGCTCAAAGCGAGGAAGCTGGCGGTCAAGCAATTCAAAGGCGGCGACGCTGGGTTTTTGCTGGCGAATGTCGGCAAGACTATGCAGCCGGTCGCGGGCTTCCTGACTAAGCGTGAGTTCGATCAGCGGCGAAGCCAGCCGCACGACATGCGCTGAACCTCGCGCACGCAACGCGCGCCACAAAACGATCATCACGCCGATCCAATAACCCGCAAAGATCGAGGCCACGATGCTGAGATTGATGCTGGTCCAGCCGCTTTGTTGCAGGAACAAACAGACAATCGGAATCAACGCGGGAACGACGACCAGCATGACCACGTAACGCCACACGCGCATTCTGCTTTCAGGGGAACCGTTTTGCTCTTCCATACTTACCTCTATGCCTGATCGGGGCTTGATCTGGCTGACGCGCACCGGACAGCCAAAAGACCTGTGCATTATAGCCATTTGCTTGCCTCAGACCAGTCGAATCATTAGGCTGAATTTCTGCAACGCAAGACGGCGCGCTCGCGTCTTGATGAGCGGGCAACTTCTTCCCTTTTCAAAATTACCGACCAGTTTCACGTAAAGAAAGGATCGTTTTTTATGTCATCGCATCTCGTTCGTTTTAGAAAGGCGCGCCTGTTGAGCGTCGCCTTGATGTTTGGTTTCGCCGTCACTTTTTGGGCGGTGCGTCCACAGCAAGCGCAGCAAGCCACGGCTACCATACAAGCCACTGCACAGGCCAAACGCGCGCTCACGCATCAAGATTACGACTCGTGGCGTTCAATCAGCGGCGCAAATCTTTCGCGCGACGGCAAATGGTTGGGTTACGCCGCCATTCCGCAAGACGGCGATGGCGAAATCATCATCAAGAACTTAGCCACTGGCGCTGAATGGCGTGCGCCGCGCGGTTGGCGTCCGCCTGCTCCGCCGCCTGACATTACTGATCCTGCCGCCGCGCAAGCCCTATTCGCGGCGCAAGGACGCATCGGTCGCCCAGCGTTCACGGCGGATGCGCGCTTCGCCGTTTTCACCATCGAACCCAACAAGGCCGACGTGCTAAAAGCGCGCAAAGAAAAGAAAGCGCCTGACGCAATGCCGAAAAATGCGATGGGCATTATGGATTTGGCTACTGGACAAGTGGCGCGCGTCGAACGAGTCAAAGGCTTTCAAGTGCCCGAAGACAGCGCTGGCTGGGTGGCTTATCAACTCGAAGCCAAGCCCGAAGAAAAGAAACCTGAAGCCAACGCAGACGCACCGAAACCAAGCAATGACGACAGCGAAGATTTTCAACAACGTCGTGGCGGTGCGGCTGCTGGCCCAGCAGGCATGGCGCGCGGTGCGCGAAAGGAATATGGCACTGACCTTATCTTGCGTAAGTTGAGCGACGGCACGGAACGTACGTTCACTGATGCGCTGGATTACAGCCTCAGCAAAGACGCGCGGGCGTTGCTTTATGCAGTCTCAGCCAAAGCCGAAGAAAAGAACGGCTTGTTTGCCGTTACGCCAGGCACGGACGGCGCAACCGAATTACTCACCGGCAAAGGCAAATACACGCGGTTGACGTGGGACGAAGACCAAACGCAACTCGCCTTTTTCAGCGACCGCGACGATGCCGCAGCAAAACAACCCAAGTTCAAGATTTATCACTGGAAGCGTACTGACGCGAAAGTCGCTGAAATTGTCTCGAACAACATTGCCGGATTCCGCTCAGGCATGGTCGTCAGTGAACGCGGCGGATTGAATTTCACGCAAGACGGCAGCCGTTTGTTCTTAGGCGTAGCGCCTCCGCCCGAACCTGATAAAGAAGCCGACGACACGCCCGCCGAAGAAAAAGTGTTGGTAGACTTGTGGCATTGGAAGGACGATTACATTCAACCGATGCAAAAGGTGCGCGCCGCTCAGGAACTCAATCGCACTTATCGCGCGGTCTATCACGTAGCGGATAAGAAATTTGTGCAACTGGCCGACGAGACGATGGAATTGGTCGCGCCGTCGCGCAACGGCCTCTTGGCCCTCGGAACCGACGACCGCGCTTACCGCATTTTGATCGGCTATGAATCTTTCGGCGGCAAGAACGACGTTTATCTCGTCAACACGCTGGACGGTTCGCGCAAGCCTTTGCTCAAGGCCACGCGCGGTGGCGTCTCGCTTTCGCCCAATGGCAAATATGGGTTGTTTTATGACGGCAAGCATTGGAACACCATCTCGCTGCCCGATGGCAAAATCACCAACCTGACCGACAAACTCGGCGTCACCTTTTGGCAGGAAGATGACGATCATCCAGACACGCCGCCCGCTTATGGCAACGGCGGCTGGGTCAAAGACGACAAGTACGTTTTGCTTTATGACCAATATGACATTTGGCAAGTTGCGCCGGATGGTTCGTCCGCGAAGAACCTGACCGATGGACTAGGCCGGAAGGAAAAGACTGAGTTTCGTTATGTCAGGCTCGACAGCGAAGAGCGTTTCGTTGATCCCGTTAAGCCGCTGTTGCTGCGCGCCGAAAACGAATGGACGCGCGATACGGGCTTTTATCGTGATCGCCTAAATGCAGATAAAGATGGTGGCGTACCTGAAAAGCTGATGATGGGCGCGAAAAATTTCGCCGCACCAACGAAAGCCAAAGATGCCGACGTGTTAATGCTGACGGCTTCGCGCTTTGACGAATTCCCTGATGTGAACATCACCGACTCGTCTTTCAAATCGCTCAAGCGAGCCACTAACGAAGGCGCGCAAAAAGATAAGTTCACTTGGGGCAAGGCCGAATTGATTCGCTTCAAGAATTCGGACGGCGTGGCGTTGACGGCTTCGCTCATCAAGCCGGACAACTTCGACCCGAACAAAAAATATCCGCTGATGGTTTACATTTACGAAAAGCTGTCAGACGGCGTGCATCGTTTTGTGAATCCGTCGCCGGGCACTTCGATCAACGCGGCGTTTTATGCCAGCAACGGCTATCTCGTGCTGCAACCCGACATCGTTTACACCATCGGCTATCCGGGACAGAGCGCACTCAAATGCGTATTGCCTGCGATTCAAGCGACGGTGGATAAAGGCTTCGTCAACGAAGACGCCATCGGCATTCAAGGTCACAGTTGGGGCGGCTATCAGATTGCTTATATGGTGACGCAATCCAATCGCTTCAAAGCCGCCGCACCCGGCGCATTAGTGGCGAATATGACCAGTGCTTACAGCGGCATTCGCTGGGGCACAGGCTTGCCGCGTCAGGCGCAATATGAACACACGCAAAGCCGCATCGGCGGCAGCCTGTGGGAACAGCAACCGCGCTATTTGGAAAACTCGCCCATCTTTCGCGTAGACCGCGTGCAAACGCCGATCTTGATGTTACACAACGACGAAGACGACGCCGTGCCGTGGTATCAAGGCATTGAGTATTACTTGGGCTTACGCCGCTTGAACAAAGAGGTCTATATGTTCAATTACAACGGCGAGAAACACGGCTTGCGGCAACGCCAAAATCAGAAGGATTACACGCGCCGCTTGCAGGAATTTTTTGACTACAAACTCAAAGACGCTCCTTCACCTGAATGGATGAACAAGGGCATTCGTTACATTGACCGCGAGAAAGAGAAAGAGAAATACAAGACGGCTTCGGATGTGGCGAACAGCGGCAAGCCGTAAGACAAGCCGCTCATTACCAAAAAACAAAAGGCCGCAACGTATCAAGCGTTGCGGCCTTTTGTTTTAAGGTGAAGCTCCCAGCTCAATCAATCTTGGCAGGCTCCAGTTTGGGCGCGAGCGCGTGTACGACACACCACGCGATCAGATAGGCCGTACCCGCAATGATGAACATCGGCAGATAACGGGTCGGGTCAGCGTCCAGCACCTTGCCGATATAAAGCGGTAACAGAATGCCGCCGATGGCTCCGGCACAACTGCCGATGCCGACGACCGAACCGACCGCTTTGCGCGGGAACATGTCAGACGTCAGCGTGAAAAGATTCGCCGACCAGCCTTGATGCGCGGCGGCGGCAATGCCAATCAAAATAACCGCCGTCCACACATTGGTTGAATAATAGGCCAGCGTCACGAGTGGCATGATGGCAGCGAACGCAAACATCGTCGTCTTGCGGGCGTTGTTCACCGTCCAGCCGCGTTTGATAAGCGCCGAAGAAATCCAGCCGCCGCCGACTGAGCCTACGTCAGCGATGAGATAAACCACCGTGAGAAAGGGAATCAGCGCCGTACCTTTAATGCCGTAATTTTTGCCGAGGAATTTCGGCAACCAGAACAGATAAAACCACCAGACCGGATCGGTCAGCATCTTGCCGAAAGCGAAAGCCCAGGTTTGCCGAAGTCCCAGCAACGGCAGCCACGGCGTGGTACTGCCAACTTCTTCCGGTTCGCCACTGCGGATGTGATTGAATTCAGATTCAGAAATCTTCGGGTGGTCTTCGGGCTTTTGGTAATAGGCCCACCACCAAATCAGCCAGAGCAAGCCGACGGCTCCGGTAAAAAGAAAGGCGCTCTGCCAACCGAAATTTGCCGAAAGATAAAGCGCCGTCGCCGGAGCAAGAATCGCTCCGACGTTTGTCCCCGCGTTGAATATGCCGGTCGCCAACGCTCGCTCTTTTTTGGGAAACCATTCGGCCACGGCTTTCAGTGAAGCAGGGAAGTTGGCGGCTTCGCCAATGCCCAACAGAAACCGCGCGACGCTAAACCCAATCGCGCTGGCAGCGAAAGCGTGCGACATGCCAGCCACCGACCACAGCACAATGGCGATGGCAAAGCCTAGCTTCACACCGATGCGGTCGAGCACTCCGCCCCACACCAAAAACATCACGGCGTAAGCCACCTGAAAGGCGATCACGATGTTGGCATAATCCGATTCAGACCAACCGATCTTGGTTTGCAACTCAGGCGCGAGCGTGCCGAGTACCTGACGGTCAATGTAATTCACGACCGTCGCAAAAAAGAGCAGGGCGCAGACATGCCAACGCACATTGCTCCTAATTCCCTGGGTCATTGGGCTTCCTCCAGCGAAAAAACGACTTGCTTGTGAAATGGTGAAAGTGAATTGAAGGCGTTGCTAATAACTCAACGCAAAACGTGGCGTAGCATAGCCGCGCCTTTCCATTAGTTCAATCGGTGCAACTGGCGGTGCAAAACTGGCGGTGTGGCAGGGAAGTGAAGAACTCTGCCGCTCAGTGCTATGCTGTCGTTTGAACTCGAATGACATCGTTTCGCTGAGGAAAAACGTTGATATGCAAAACTCTCGCTTCGCACGCTTTTCGTGGCTCGTCCTGGCTTTCAACTTACTGGTCATCGTCTGGGGCGCGTTCGTGCGCGCTTCCGGCTCAGGTGCGGGCTGCGGCAACCATTGGCCGCTATGCAACGGACAGGTCATTCCGCGCAGCCCCACATTGCAAACACTCATCGAAATCTCACACCGCGCCACCAGCGGCATCGCGCTGTTGTTAGTGGTGGCGCTGGTCATCTGGGCCTTTCGTGCATTCCCAGCCAAACATTCCGTGAGACGAATGGCGCTTGCTTCACTGGTATTGATCTTCACCGAAGCCTTGATTGGCGCCGGTTTGGTGTTGTTTGAATACGTCGCCGAAAATAAATCAATCGCGCGCGGTCTATGGATGTCAGGGCATTTGGTGAATACGTTTTTGCTGACCGGCGCACTCACGATGACGGCTTGGCTGGCGACCCGACCAAACGACAAAGCAGAGTTCCCTGCGACCACGAACAAAAGATTGACGTGGTGGTTTGCACTGGCATTGTTGGGAATGCTCATACTTGGCGTCAGCGGAGCCGTGACGGCGTTGGGCGGTACGTTGTTTCCTGTGACTTCGCTCGCTGAAGGCTTGCGGCAAGACCTTTCGCCGACTTCGCATATTTTGATTCGCCTGCGGTTTTATCATCCGTTTATCGCGCTGGCGGTGAGCGGATGGCTGATATTCGTCGCGCTCATTGCGCGCAGACATCAGGCCAGTGAACTCGTTAAATGGTTCAGCACGAGCTTAATCGCATTGGTCTTGGTGCAGTTGCTGGCGGGACTCGTGAACCTGTTGTTGCACGCGCCGATCTGGCTGCAACTCGTGCATTTATTACTGTCTGATTTGGTTTGGATTGCGTTGCTCTTGCTGGCTTATAACGCGCTGAGGCGAAAAGCAAAATAAAGTTTTCCACAGCCTGTGGAAATATCACTGGAAAACGTTGCGGCTAAGAAACGATCTAGTATTTAACCGAACATCGGCAGGCCGCGATAAACGACGCTCCAACCCCGATCCAAGCTGGTGGTGATGGCGTCTTCATACGATTTCAAGGCTTCGCCGCTCGTGTCGAATTGTTTCAGGAACGGTTGGCCTTCGCGCGGATCGTGTTTGACGATGGCGATGATATGTTTGCCGTTGACCTTGATTTCAGCGCCGTCCATTTCGATGTCTTCCATGTCTTCGACGAGTTCGGCTTTCACGATGCCGAGAAACGAAAAGAGACTGTTCTTGGTCAAAATGGTCAGATGCGTTGAGTGATTATTCATAAATTCAGAATCCTTCTTCGATTTGTTCAACGTCGTGCATCATAGCACAGCCACTATGCAGTTCCCTGCTCCCTTTTTATGCGGCTGTCAGGTTTCGTGAAATAAACCGCCAGCCCAATCGCCGTAATCAACGACACAGCGAGTTTGTAACCCCAATGCAACGGCGCGGGCGAGATAAAGCCTTCAATCGTACCCGCAATCACCAGCATCGGAACCGTACCCGCCAGCAGCTGGATCGCCTGTCCGCCCTTTTCAAGCAACGCCTCGCGTCGCGTACGTTCGCCGGGCGCAAGCAATGCCCAACCCAACATCAACCCGGCGGCTCCGGCCAAAAAGATCGCGGCAAATTCCAACACACCATGTCCCGCGACGAAGCTCCACAGTTTCAGCTTCATCCGGTATTTAATCGCCAGCGCATTTACTGCGCCGAATTGCAATGCCGTTGGGCGTAAGGCTTCGACCGTGCCGACAATGGGAATCACGCTGACGGCAAAGGTACGCAACGAGACGCCGATGTTGTTCGCCATAATCTGCGCCGCGCCGACCGGGGCGTAATTGTTCAACGCCTTCCACCATTCGCGTCCAGTTTTCACATCGTTGATGGCGGATGAATTCAAATAACAGAATTCCGCAAAATCATCGTTGCGCCACGTCGCCGCGCCCGAAAAAATCGCCAACGCCAGAAAGACCGCCATCACCGTGAACGTATAGTGTCGCGTCGCCCGCACCGTCGCCGGAAACTCATCACGAAAAAATTCCTTGATGCCGCTGAAGCCCTTCCCTTCTGCGCGATAAATCAATCCGTGCGCGTGAATCACCAGATTGTTCAGATAACTTATCAACCGCGTATCACGCGACTCGACTCGCGCAATCGCCAAATCAGAAGCCGCACGCCGATAGCTGCGCCCCAACTCGCGCACCTCGTGTCGCGCCAGCAAGCGCAACCTGCGCGAACTGCGGGCTTGCGCGGTCAACTCTTCCAGCCGTCGCCAACTCTCTTTGCGTTTTTCGATGAAGTTATCGGGCATCGGTTGTCGGTTGTCGGTTGTCGGTTATTGGTTATTGGTTCAACTTGTCATTGCTCGCATTGAAACAAACGCGAGCGACGAATCAGCGAACCGACCACCGACAACCGACAACTATTTCAAAATTTCTGATACAAAAAGTGTTTGTAGCCAATGCTCATGCTTTGCAAAAACCACGCGGGCATTGAGTGCATTAGCACCGCGCTTAGGATACCGTGCGATATACCAAGCGCCCACAGATTCGGCGCGCGTTCATAAACCCACGACCACAATAGCCCCGCCGCCAACGTGAGCAAGCTCAGCGTGGGGTTCGGTAAATGCACAAACGCAAAACAAGACGCGCTCAACCAAATCGCTTTGCGCACTTGCGTACGTTGCTCAACCGGCGAAGCCTGCGATTGCACGATCAACGAACGTACGCGCCGATAGAGAAAGCCTTGCGTGATGTATTGCTGCACGATGCCCCACAGCGGCGCGATGAAAAGATTGAGGGCAAATTGCGAAGTGCGTTGAAAGGAATTCAGCTTCCAACTAATCAGCGACATGGCGGCAATGGCGAATAGCATCGGCAACGCTAATAGCTTGAACGCACTTCCGAAACCTGCTGCGCGAAAGCCTACGTCATGCCAAGATTCGCCGCGCAATCGTTGCGAATTGATGACCAGCCAAACCGCCAGCGCAGCAGGCACGAGCAACGTCCAGCGGCTTTGCGGATACATCGGAACCAACGCCCACACTGCCAGCAACACTGAACCCAAGACCGAAACGATTTCAAGCCCAGTCACGACACGCAAAGAGAGTCTCGCGTCAGTTGAGGCGATGGTGACAGAGCGCGGCTCCACTTCCCTGCCCTGCGGCGGGCGCGGCGTGATGGGTCTGACGGGTTGGGGAAATTTGACAACAGCCACGGGTGAAATTGTGAACGAGGCGAATCAAATCAAAAGGCAAAAATAAATAGATGCCGCTTCCCTGCTTTTCCAAGATGGAAAAGAGAAAGTTCGGCACTTTTGCCTTTTGCCTTCATTTACTTTGCCGTTTTCAGAAATCGCTCAAACCAAAGCATCGTCCGCGCCATTTGATCGTAACGATGCGCGGGTTCGGTGAAGCCGTGGCCTTCGCGTGGATAGCGCACGAAGGTCGTCTCAACGTCGCGCATTTTGAGCGCCGTATAAAACTCTTCGGCTTGCGTGATGTGTACGTCATTGTCCTGTTCGCCGTGAATGATGAGGGTTGGGGTTTGCGCTTTCTTGATGTGCTTCAACGGCGAACGCTCCCACAGTAATTCGTAATTGTTCCCCCCGTTTTCCCCCCTGTTGCCCCATGGATAGCCGTTGAACTCGGCGTGAATCAAATCCTGATACAACGAAGTCGAATAAAAGCTGATGAGGTTCGACAGGCTCGCCGCTGTCACGGCGGCCTTGAAACGATTGGTTTGCGTGACGACCCAATTGGTCATGTATCCGCCATAGCTGCCGCCCGTCACGCCCATGCGATCAGCGTCTAGGAACTTGAAACGCGCGAGGGCTTCGTCAACGCCTTTCATCAAATCACGGTAATCGCCGCCGCCCCAATCGTTAACGCATCCGTCAGAAAATTTTTGTCCGTAACCCGACGAGCCGCGCGGATTGACGAGCAACGTAGCGATTCCCTGCCCCGCCAATAATTGCGCCGTCTGATTGAATGACAATCCGTGCATGCCATGCGGCCCACCGTGAATCGAAAGTACCACCGGATATTTTTTGCTGTCGTCTATATTCACTGGCGCATAAAGCCAGCCTTGAATTTCAAGGCTATCGTTGGTGAATTTGATTTCGCGCGGCGCGACGGGCGTGAACGTGCCGAGCCACTTTTCGTTGAGCTTCGTGACGGGTTCGAACTTGCCCGGCGTGCGCGTGGCGTAAACTTCAGACGGATGCGTCGGGTCGCTGATGGTCATCGCCAACGTTCCATCTTTGGCAACGCTGAAGCCGCTCATCTGCCCGTTGTAATCAAGCAACTGGCGCGGGCCGCTCAAGCGATTCGCTTGATACAACATCGTCTTGCCATGATCGCCTGCGGTAAATAAAACGAACGCTCCATCGTGCGACCACTTGAATGAACCGACGCGTCGGTCTTGGTCTTTGTTCAATTCGCGGGCATCACTTCCCTGCCCTGCCGCGCTGATGACGAACAAGTGATTGTCTTCGGCGACGCTATCAATCGTCGTGATCGCGCGTTTCGTCGCCGTGTAGGCAATGTCTTTGCCGTCGGGCGAAAACACCGGCAGCCATTCGCAGCCCGGCGTTTTGGTGAGTTGCCGTGTTTCGCGCGAAGCCACATTCACCGCATAAATATCAGTGTTGTTGACTTTGTCAGGATGGGCTTCGCGGTTTGAGACGAACGCAATCTCATCGCCCTTGTGCGACCAGTTGAGCGAGTGTTCATAATGGTCGCCGCTCGTCAGTTGTTGCACCTGCCCCGTCGCTACGTCGGCGATGAAAAGGTGCGAAGCCTTTCCGTCAGAAAACGACATGCGCGATTTGTATTGCAACCGCGTGATAACGCGCGGGTCTTCATCCTTTTGGCTTAACAATTCGCTAACCGGCGGCGTGTTGTCAGGAACTACGGCAGCCACTGGCACCACAGCCGCTGCGCCTGCGTTGGCAACCGCCTGGCCTTGCGCGCGTAAAATCATTTCGCGGACTTCGGGCGGCAGCTTGTCAATTTCGGCGCGCGTCAACGGACGGCGCAACTGTTCGGGAATGCCGTTCAACGCTGTGCTGGCAGGCGTTTCGGCGATAGTGGCGGGCTTCGCCGTTGTCGTATCAGGAGCGCGCTGCGCAGCCGCTTCAATAACTTCGTTTGAAGACACAAACGCGATGCGCTTCGAGTCGGGCGACCAGGTGAAGCTCTCGCCTTCGTGCGTCAAATAAAAGTTCGAGCGAAACAGACGTGTTACCAATTTGGGAACGCCGCCCGTTGCCGCCACTACCCACAAGCCCGCCTGCTTGTCGCGGTTCGAGGCAAAGGCAATCAACTTGCCGTCAGGCGACCAGCGCGGCGTGCCTTCATTGGCGTCGTCGTTCGTGAGGCGGCGCACTTCCCCGCCCTGCGTACTGACCAGCCACAAGCGACGCAAGTTGTGCGTACGATCTGGAGAAGTTTCGCTGACGACGAAAACAATCTGTTTGCCATCGGGCGAAATCTGCGCATCGGCGGCTTCGCGCATGGCACTGAGTTGATTGAGTTGCAAGCCGCGCGTTTGCGCAAGCGACGCAACGACGATTGCTTGTAATAAGAGCAAACTGAATAGCGATTGTTTGATGAGTTTTGGCAAAGTTCCCTTCCCTGTTTCAATTGCGCTCAAGCACGACGAAGGCAATGGCCTGTTCGTGGGCGTGCGAGAGCGAGATGTGTGCGCGCGTGACGGCGAGTTGTTGAATGAGTTCAGCGGCACGTCCGTGAAAGGCCAATGTGGGCGCTCCTTCGTCGGTTGCGATGAGTTCGACTTCGTGCCAACCTAGCGCGCGAACAGGCACAGCGGCTCCGATGGCCTTGCGTGCGGCCTCTTTCGCGGCAAAACGCGCGGCATAACGTTCGTCTTTACGCGCGGCTTGTTCGCAATAAGCGATCTCCTGTTCGGTGAATATGCGCTTGCGCAAACGTTCACCGTGCGGTTGCGCCAACGCCGTGACCAGGCGCGGAATGTCAACGATGTCTACGCCAATGCCTACGACCATGAAGTTAGATTTTGCATGAATGATTTTGTTTTCCGTGACTCGGCGACAACTAAACTTTTGATTTGCGAACCGCTCGAACGCGCGGGTTTCACGCATGCATTCACGACACGATTGGGAGGCGTGAGTCCGTTGCCCGAAGCCGCGTTAAGTCTAGGCAATTTCAATCAGGACAGCGCCGACAACATTCGAGAAAATCGCCGCCGCTTGCTCGATGCTTTGAATATCAGCGATTGGCCGCTCGTGACGGCGAAGCAAATTCATTCTACTGACATTACGTTAGTGAATGAAGCCCATGACGAACCGACGACTTGCGATGCTTTGACCACCGATTTGCCGCGCACGTTGCTGGCGATTCAAACCGCTGATTGCATGCCGATTTTATTGGGCGATCAGCGCACGCGCGCCGTTGCTGCGGTTCATGCAGGCTGGCGGGGTACGCTGGGAGGCATCGTCGCACGAACGATTGAACGCATGCAACAGGCTTACGGCACACGCAGCGCAGACGTAATCGCGGCCTTCGGGCCTACGATTCAAGCGCCGAATTTCGAGGTCGGCCCCGAAGTCATCGCGCAATTCGAAGCGGCATTCGAGTTCGTCGCGCCAGCCGTTTCGCAGCGTAAACCGACCGGACAAGCGCATCTTGATTTGGCGTTCATCAACCGCCGGTTGCTGCAAAACGCGGGCATACCATCAGAGCAGATATTCGATTCCGGGTTGTGTACGGTGGAACGCAACGATTTGTTTTTCAGTTACCGCAAAGAGCGCGGAGCAGAGCAGCCCGTCGGCAGAATGATGGGCGTCATCGGCAGGGCAGGGAATTGATATGACTTACAAATTTTTTCTTCACACGATTTTCTTGGCGTTCGCGCTTGCATTGTCACTGTCAGCGCAAGACAAACCTGCCAACGAACCCGACAACGAGAACACGTTGCGTGAAGCCGTTCAACGCAGCGCGGGCAGCCAGACCGAACTCATCAAAAACCTTGAAGGTTATCTCAAACAATATCCCGACAGCACGCATCGCGGCGAAATCGAAAGCAACTTATATAAACTCGCTATGGAAATGCGTGACCGCAATGCGGCAATTGCTTACGCTGAACGCATGGTGAAAGGAGGCAACAACGACATCGAAGCCCTGACTAACCTCGTCACGATGTTGCGCGACCGAAAGGGAACTAGTGATTTGCCGAAGGCTGCGACTTATGCCGACACGCTCGTCAAAGAGGTCGAACAACTCACCAGCAACGTGGGACGGCCCGGACGTTACAGCCAGGCGCAATGGAATGATCGCAAACATCGCAGTCTGGCTTCGGTTTATTTGCTGCGCGCCAGAGTGCTAGCCGATCTCAACAATGACGCGGCGGCGAAAAACGACGCGAATAAAAGTTATCAACTCGCGCGGCTCGCGGGTGCAGCCGCCGTGCTAGGCGAACTCGCCGAACGTCGCAAGGCCATTGACGAAGCGCTCGAACAATACCTGTTGGCGTTTGCTGTCTCGGTCATCACCGAAGACGACATTGATCGCAAGTCGCTGCGCCGCAAGCTCGCGCAGTTGCACACGAGCAAGTACGGCTCAGAAACTGGCCTCGGCGACAAGCTGCTCAAGGCATATGACGCTTTCGGAAAAGTTCACGAAGAACACTTAGCTAAGTTGAACGGTTCGGATGTGAACGCGGGCCTGACCGATCCGCTGCAATTCAAATTGACACGCATGGATGGCTCGGCGTTCAAGCTGGCTAATTACGCAGGCAAAGTGGTCGTGCTGAATTTTTGGGCTACGTGGTGCGGGCCGTGTTTGACCGAATTGCCGATGCTCGAAAAGACGGCAGCGAAATATAAAGACGATGCCGACGTGATTTTTCTCGCGTTAAGCACCGACGAAGAACGTGACGAAGTAGCGCCTTTCGTCAGGCAGCATAAATTCAAATTGCCCATGGGTTACGCCGAACATCTCGAAGACCACTATCGCGTGAGTTCGATTCCGACGACGATGGTCTTTGACCGCAAAGGCGAAATCGCTTTCCGTCAAGCGGGTTTCAATCCGCGCGAAGATTTCGTTCAGATGATGAGCGGCAAAATCGAAGAGGCTCGCAAACGAAATTAGAATGGATACGCGGATAACGCGGAGGCGGCGGATTTTCGCGGATGATTTTTTCCGCCTTGATCCGCTGCATCCGCGTTATCCGCGTATCTATTTCTCTGAACGCGCGATCACGCTATAAACCCGTTTCATCTCGCCGCGTGGGAACTGCTGTGCCAACGCGCGCATCACCTCAGACTTGTGCGTACTCAATGACAAACCCGTCGCACGATAAGCCGCCAGCACGCGGGCTTGATAAGCGAGCGCGTCATTCACCTGTGCGATGCAAGCGTCAATGTGCGTGCGATAACCCGCGATTTCTTCGGCGTCGTATTCTTCCAGCAACAGCGGCACTAACGCTTCGTAATTCAACTCATCCTGCGTCTCCAACAGGTTCCAGCACGTCGCCAAGACAGCGGTTTTATTGATGCCCACCGCCCAATGAATTGCCTCGACCGATTCGGGCTTGCACTTGAACAGCACGAACGCGCCGTCAGGCTGCTCGACATACCAGATCATGCCTTCGCTACCGCTGATCTTTTCTTCGTCGGCGGGACGGTTGCGCGCTTCGAGTTCGGCGCGAATCTCGTTGTAACGCGCGACCGGATCATCCGCGCCCGCGACTTCGCCTAACAGCGAAGCGGCGGGCACGTCGTGCAACGCCAAACGATGCGCCGGAACCACGCTGCCGTCGTCGCGCACGCCGAACAGTGTGGCGACAGCCAAGTCGGTTTCGTAGGCAATCAGGTGAGTATTGCGTGCGCCGAACAATTCAAAACTGATATGACAGTTATTGGCTTCGACCAGCGTCGGAATTGCCGGATGCCGCTCTATCATTTCGCGCCACAGATCAAGAAAGGCTCCCCAGCGACTGTTGCGAATGACGGGCGAGAGCCGCAACTTGAAACTCGTCCGCCACACGCCGCGCGCGTCACGATAGCGATAACTCAACACGTTCGTGCCATCGAGTTTTTCATAGAGGTGAATGCGGCGCAGGGCAGGGAAGCGAAACGTACCCGCGCGGTCAAAAGGATAATGCAGCTTCGGCGTAGCCCAAATGCGTTGCGGAACGAGTTCGTCGCCTACGGTCAGCAAAGCCAGCGCGCCATAACGATGATCAGGCTTTTGGCATAGATAACCCGTCAACCGCAATTCGTCATTGAACGGGTCAGTCACGTCGAAGGCTTGCAGCCACGCGGCTTCTACGCCTAGCAAATCCGTTGCGAGTTTGAGTTGATCGGTTTCCATCGTTACTTCTTTCATCGCGGTTCAAGTTCAAATACGAGCGGGGCATTGTGAGGTTGATACTGTTCCGTGCAGTTGCACGCATTGACGAAGCGCATCCCTTCGTAAACCAATTCGCCATAGCCTTGATGAATGTGACCGAAGATGTGCAGGCGCGGTTTGACGCGCTCGACCGCCGCGCGCAACTCCTCGCATCCGCAATGTTCGCCGTTCGGATTTTGATCGCGGATGCCGAAGGGCGGTCCGTGCGTGACCAGCACGTCTACGTCATCGGGAATCAAGTCCCACTTGCGGCGCAACGGCAAACCGCGATCAAGATTAAACGCCCAATCGAAAAAGCGCGGCTGCCACGGCGAAGCGTAAATTCGCAGTCCATTCACGACAATCAATTCATCCTGCAAATAGGTCGCATTGGTCATCAGGCTGCGTGCGAGATTCGGCTCACGTTCAAACAGCCAGTCGTGATTGCCTGCGCAAAAGAGTTTGACCGGATGCGGCAATGTACCGAGCCAGGCGTTGAACACGGCGATTTCATTCAAACTGCCGCTCATGGTGGCATCGCCCGCGTGAATCAGGATGTCGCCGTCGGGTACGGCAAGCTGGTGGTGGCGCGAGTGCGTATCGCTCAGGGCTACGATTTTCATGACGTGATGGTAGCAAGTGACAGCCAAGGCAGGGAATTGAGCGTGTCTTAACGATCTGATCTCCGATGGGCTTTTTCAGAAAGCAACAATGGCGTAGTCGGCAGTGGATGAAAATCCACCACGGCGTGGTGGATTTTCATCCATCATTCTCAACCCGATTCAACTGATGAGTGAAAGGCAAACAACTGCTAACGCACCGTCGGCACATTACTCTTGAATCGCCCTTGTTCGTCATACAGCCGTTGATATTGCCGCATGTTGCGATAAACGCCTTGCACATAAAGCCGCGTTTCGCTGATCGGAATGCTTTCGACCCAGTCTTCGATCTCAAGAGCAGGGAACTCGCGCAGCCAGCGCGACACTCGTCCTGGCCCACCGTTGTAAGCCGCCGCGACATATTCCATCCGTCCGAATTCGCCGACCATTTGTTCGAGATAACCCGTACCAAGTTGGATGTTAAAGAGCGGATTGAATAGTTCAGACGTTCCCACCGTGCCGCTGCCCAGACTGTAACGCTTGGCTACTGAGCGTCCGGTGGAAGGCAGCAGTTGCATCAGCCCGTAAGCGTTCGCGTGGCTGCGCGCTGTCGCGTTGAAAACCGTTTCCTGCCGAATCAAACCAGCGACGTAATAAGGGTCGAGTCGTCTCAATTTGGCTTGTTCTTTAATCGCCGACCAGTAACTGAGCGGATAGAAAATATCCCATTCTTCGCGTGTCATTTCTTCGGGCAGCGTTTGGCCGTAATCGGGATAAGCGCGTTTCAGCACGTTGATGGCATTTACGTTTTCGTTGCGCGAGCGATGAATCTGCGCAATGCGCAAGTTGACGAGCGGAGAATTCGGCGCGCCTTCGCGGGCGGCTTCGAGTTCGTTGAGCGCGGATTGTTGCAAGGCGATCAGCGCAAGTTGTTCGGCTTTGATGAGACGCTCTTCGTCTTCGGCTTTGAGCGATTCTTTTTCCTGGCGGACGTTTTGCAATCCGGCGATGGCCTTAGCGATGACCGAGTCGGGCGTAGGGGTGAGCGGTTTGACGCCTGCGCCCGTGAGCAAGGCGATGCGGCGTTCGGCATTCACGCCATACCAGCCCGCGCCATAACGTTTCAGCAACGCGCGATAAAGCGTCAGGGCTTCAGCGCGCTTGCCAGAGCGTTCGTGATTAACCGCCGCCCAAAACGCAGCCTTGCCGCGATTGTCAGTGGTGTTGCCAAACAGCGCGAGATGTTCGGTCAACAGCCGCGCAGCGTTGATTAGGTCTTTGGTTTGATGCGCACGCCAAGCCAGCCAGAAATGGGCTTCGTCAGCATTAGTTGAGGCGGTTGCCGAAGCAGGGAACTGGCGTCCGACTTGTTCGTAATAGCCTGCCGCTTGGGCTTCGAGATTGCGTTTTTCGGCGAAACGCCCCAAGCCGTAAAGCAAATCGCCGATACGCGCGTGAGTGGGATTGACAGCGCGCAGTTGCGTGATCGTCGCTTGCACAGCGGCCTCGTTGCGCAAGGCGAGATGCGACCCGCCAGTGAAATATAACGCCTCAGCCGTCGTTTGCGGATTGCGTGAACGCACATTGGCAAGCGTCGCCAACGCCGTCGTGAACGAATTACCTTTGTAATAACTCTGTCCCGCCTTGAACCAAACTTCCTCAGTGGCGGCAGCAGGGAACTGGCGCGCGAGTTGTTCGTAAGCCTGCGCCGCTAAAATGTATAAACCCGTTTCAAAAAGTTTATCGGCACGCTTGCGCAACTGCGCGGCATCGGTCAGTGCTGTCGAAGAACCCAGCGCCGTCAAGCGCGCGGTGACTTGTCCGGCTTCGACGGATTGCGGCGCGTTGAAAAAAATCTGCCGCAACGCATTGATTGCTTCGCCAGTGCGTCCGAGTTTCTCAAAAGCATCGGCCTTGAGCTTGAGCGCCGTGCCGTCATTGACGAGCGCCTGCGTTTCGTTCAACACCGCCAAAGTCGTCGCGTAATCAGCTTTCAGAAACGCTCCGCCAGCGGCTTGCAACGCAGCCGTGCGTGCGAGCAGAGAAGTGGGATATTTTTGCGCGAGTTGTCTGAATGTGGCTTGGGCTTGTTGCGTATTGCCACTGTCTTGCAGCGCCTGCGCGCGATGATGAAGCGCGTAATCAGCCAACTCAGTTTTGCTCGCTAGCGCCGGATCGCTAAGCAATGGAATCGCGCTCGCATAATCTTTGGCCTGCAAACGCAAATAGCCGCGCAACAACTTGGCGAGCGCCGCTTCTTCTGAATTCGCGTATTCGGTCTCGACGCGCTGCAAGTCGGCTTCGTTGTTGGCGGCGACCGCCGTACGCAAGGCCGTGTGCGCAGCCGTAGCAGATTGCGCGTGAGCAGGGAACTGAGGCGCGCTGGACGAACTCAGTAAGCCGACAGCGAAAAGAAATACTAGGGCGCGCGTGACGAAACGAGGGATTTGATTCATAGGACAAGACTCCTCAGCAATTTTACGAATTGGGTGCAAGCGCGTAGTGGGCAGGTTCTTCAATAATTTCGCGGCAAAGGGGCATTGCCAAGCGCCTGACGTGTCACAGTGTAACAAAAAAATAAGCGCAAACAACAAAGCGGCGAAATCCATTCGAGGATTTCGCCGCTTTATCGAAAACACATTCGTGAACATCAAGCCGCTACGACAAAGGGGCCAGGGCAGGTCTCTCCCAATTTGGATGGGTCGCCTTCGGCCAGCGTCTGAACGAGTTCGTCGTAAAAGTAATCGAACTTCCCTGCCACGGTCGGCGAGACGCGCTTGTCATAGACCTTGCGGCTGCGATCAATCTCGTCGCGCAAGCGGTCATACAAATCGCCGTTGCGGCGGCCTTCGTTCACTTTGGCCGCGTTGTAAAGTTTGATTTCCGAAATCAGCAAGCGTGCGAAGCGACGCGCATCGTTGTGCGCGCGCACTTCTGTTTCGCTCGCTGCCGTACTCACCGACAGCGATGGCGCGGCATACCGCGGTGGTTCAGAGGGCACATTGAAATTGGGCGTGACATCCGTCGTCGTGACTTTGAGCGAAGGTGTCTCGGCTTGAAACACAGACACAGACGGTGGCGGAACGACTGGCGCAGGCGTTTCGGCTTCTGGCTCTTTGGTCACCCAGTTCGCCAGCGAAGGCTTATGCATTGGCGGCGGCGTCACCGGACGCACCGATGGCGCGTCGGCCAATGGCTTGGTCCCTACGATTTCTGGCGATTCCAAACGGCGCATCCACGTAGGCGCTTCCAAAGTGTTTGTTGGTGTAGGTGGCACGCTGGGCGTGGCTGGAACCGGTGTCTCTACTGCCGGAGCAACAGGAACCGACGGAGCCAAAAGCTCTCGTTCTTTTTCTTCAATGCCTGCGCGCAACTTCTCAAAAATCGAAAGGTTACTGGTCTTTTCCTGTTCGACTGTAACATCCACTAACTCGGTGGGCGAATCAATCGCTGGCGGTGCTTCCAGTGGAGCCGTGCTTATCGGTGCGGGCGCTTCGCTCACAACTTCAGCGGGAAAGGCTGCGGGCGCAATGTCAGGAATTTTGGCGTCGGCTGCCTCAACCTCAACTGCCGGAGCGTCTGTAGCTATCTCAGGCACAGCCGCTGCGGGCGGCACGGTGGGAGCGAACGCGGGATTCGCGGTGAAATTCAGCGAAGTCAAATCGAAAGAAATCGCTGCGGGTGCAGGTTCAACTACGGGGGCGGGCGCCTCGACAGCAGGCACGGCTACGACAGGTGCAGGCGTCGGCGCAGGAGCCGTAACACGCGGCACAGGTTCAAGGCTCCGGCGGGCGGGCAAGAGTTCGATGCCCATGCTCGCTACGTGAATAAGGGTTTCGATGGCTTCGAGTTGAATCGCATCGTCACCGCCATCAGCCGAGTCGGCGTATAAAACCGCAGCCGCTTTGCCGCGCACCACCAGCGGCACAGCCACCGCACCACGCGGAGCGATGTCGCCGAAGCTGCCCAAGACTTTGTTGATTTCAGCGGCGGGCGGATTCAACGCCACAGCAGCGGTTTGCGTCGTCAGAGCTTGCGACAACAGATTCGGCGTTAACATCGAAACCGTCAGCAAACGCACATTCTCTTCATTCAATCCGTTTTGAAAGCCAGTGGCTTTCCAGCCCACAGCCTCGTTGCCTTTGACGACGAAAAACGCGAGACGCGGCGCAAAGTGAGATGCCGAACGCAATAACGCATTCAGCGTTTCTGATTGTGTGCGTTGCGCGTCAATGTCTTCGACCGCAGATTTGAACGGCGTGAAATCAGGCAAGGCCGGAGCGGACGCGGTTACGACAGCATTAGCGGCGACACTCGCGGCTTCAGCGAGCTGAAACTGCAACTGTGAGATTTGCGTTTGCGCTTCGCCGTGCGCGGCGGTGGCTTGTGCAAGTTTGCGTTCAAAATCGCCTTCGAGCGATTGGCGAACGTTGAGGCTGATTTCGGCGCGCGCTTTTTCGAGTTCCTGCGCGAGTCGGGTTTCGTAACCCGCTTCAGCTTTACTCACATTTTCCTTTATCAGTTGGCCGACGTTTGCGACGAGGGATGAGGCATCATTTGTACTCCCAGGCACACTCGTACTTTCAGTGGTAAAGCTGGCGCGCGCTGTTGCGATAGCCTGTTCAAGGCGATCCCATTCTGCGCGCAATGTGTCATTGCGCTTGGTGAGCGCAGCTTGCAAGAGATCTGTCAGTTCCTGTTCCCACACTTGGTTCGTATCTTCAGTCACGAGCGTTCCTCCGAAATACATCGGCCCCGAGCGCCGCGTAAAGGGGTATAAGTTAGTCGTCTGTCAAATTACTGCCTGGGTGATCAAATGGGGGGATTCGATGAATGAGCTTATTTCATCCTTGTGGGCTTTATAGCCGACGATTATGCAGCTAGTACAGGAAAAAAGTTTCTGTTTTTCTGGTCTCGCCTAGCCAAACCGAACGAAGACCCCTCGTTCATTATCTAGCAAACTTTTTATTGTTCGTATAAGTTTGGCTTACGTTCAGGAACCGAAAACGCTCTTTAATCCAGCACCAAGCCGTTGGTAAAAATCATCTGCTGAAACCGATAGGATAAAGCTGGCGGATTATCTTTCTGCGAACAAACCTTGTCAATCAAGCACTTAGCGCGTTTGGCAATAGGTGAAGCATTAACCCCGCGCCAAGCTCGTTAGGGAAGCTGGCCCCTTTCCTGTTGCCGCAGCAATTGCACGGCATGTTCATGGTCGCTGGAACTCACCGAGAACTTGTGCGAGCCATCGTTTTTGGTAACGTCCACAACAAAGTAAATATAGTCCGTTTGTGCTGGGCTTAATGCAGCATGCAACGAACGCTTGCCCGGCGAAGCAATCGGGCCGGGCGGCATACCTGCGCGTTTATAAGTGTTATAAGCCGAATCACGATCAAGGTCGCTGCGATAAATTTTGCCGCGATATTTGCCTTCGATCAGCGCCGCATAAATCACCGTCGGGTCGCAGGCCAACTGAATCCCTTTCTGCAAGCGGTTGTGATAAACCGAAGAAATCGTCTCGCGTTCAGCATCCACTTTGGCTTCCTTTTCGATCAACGAAGCGAACGTCACGGCCTGTCGCATCGTCCAGCCGAACTGTCGCGCTTTGGCTTGCAACTCCGGTGTATAAACCCTGCGAAAGCGTTTGACCATCGTTTCGACCAACTGCTCGCGTGTCGTTGTCGAGGTAAATTCATAGGTGTCGGGAAACAGATAGCCTTCCAAGTCGCGCGCCTGCGGGTCGAGATCAATGATGAGCGAAGCCTTTTTCATCAAGTTGATGGCTTCGTCGGGATTGGCGAGCGGCGATTGTTTCAGTCCCGACAACCCGCCGATGACGCGCGCGATGTCCCATTGATTATAACCTTCAGGAATCGTGAACGATTTCGTCGCAACATCGCCCTTCGTGAGTTTGTTGATGACCTCGAGCGGCGTGACGGGCGATTTGAATTGGTAATCACCGGCTCTGAATTTCTGATCGCGCGCCGCCACCCGCAACCACCATTTCATCGGCGTCGCGCTCGCCAGCACGCCTTCTTTTTCCAACGTAGCGATGATCTCGGCACTGCCCGTACCTGATTTGAAATTGATGACCTTGCCGTTGGCGCTGTGCGTTTGCGGGCGATTCATCTCGCCTTTCAGCCACGTCCAGCCGAAATAAGCCGCTACGCCGCCAAAGAGCAGCAAGCCGAAAAGGGTAATCACCAGTTTATGAAAAGCGGTACGCGGTTTAGCTTGCTGGTCAGTCATGTTCTGCTAAAAAGTCCTCTAAAAGAATCAGCGCGGCGTATTCATCAGATTTCTCCTTACGTTCACGAGCGTCGGCTCCCTGCTCTCGCAACCGCTCATCGGCTTCGCGCGAAGTCAAGCGCTCATCCATCATTTGAATCGGTATGTCGGTGCGCTCTTGCAACAACGCCGCGAAGCGTTCGACTTTAGCGACCGCCGCGCCGCGTGTGCCGTCCATATTCAAAGGCAAGCCGACGAGCAACAAACCGATTTCGTATTCCATCACGAGTTCAACCACGCGCGCCACGACTTGCGCATCGCTTAACTTTTGCCGTCGCAACGTAGTCAGTGGGCGCGCCGTGAGCCGCAACTCGTCAGATACGGCTACGCCCATCGCTTTCGTTCCGTAATCGAGAGCCATCACACGGGTCATATAGCGAGCCTGATTGGGTTGTGGAACAAGATGGTATCTTGTTACTTTCAAACAGGAACAAGATACAATCTTGTTACACAACTAATTGGGGAAACCGATAGGTGTGG
>JANNUY010001197.1:0-3192 GCA_031414155.1 Acidobacteriota bacterium | reverse complement strand
CGCGCCATCCCAGCGCAGGATGTCTTTCGCTGGGAACGGAATGACGAAGACTTGTCCGTCGGCGAGGAACACGTCATTCCTGTCTTTCCCCAATCCCTCTCTCTCGGTAAACCGTTCCACTTTCGCATCACGCATTCCGGTGGCGGGGACGATCACGCGCAACACGCCGACCGTTTGAGTACCGGCCCACAACGCGCCGTCGGATTCTTCGGCCAATGAATACACATTGCTGCCGACGGGAACGCGTCCCTCATCAATCCACTGGCCGTTTTCCCAGCGCATGGAGGAAAGGCTTGATTCTCTTCCGGCAACGACTTGATGGGGAAACTTCCGTGATTGCAGTAGCGAGTAAGCCCCCTCCACAAGCCCTTCCTCCTGTGGCAGGGCCGGGGCGACCAACCCACCCTCGATTTTCACGACGCCAGAAGCGGTTGCAACCAGCAGTTGGGGTGGCCCTTTGCCGATGGGATCAAGAAAGGAAAGCCAGCGCCAGGCTTGGGTGATACGAGAAGTGATCGGCTGTAGGGAAGCCAGGCCAGTGATCTGATTTGGTTCCAAGCGATAGAGAGCAACGCCCGCGAGGAAAGACGTAGCGTGGAGAGTACCGCCGTGACGCACGGCATCGTCGAGCCCCTCGCGGGAGAAGACGGAAATAGGGGAGTTGAGGTCTACGCGGGTGATGCCGGAGCCAAGCCCCAACCATAAAGCGCCCTCACGATCAGAGTAGGCGGCATTGACAGACTGGCTTTGCAGCCCGGAATCCTTGTTAAGAATGCGGCGCAGGCCGCCATCACGCTCTATGATCACCGCGCCGCCGTTTAGTGTAGTCACGCAAAAGCTGCCATCGGAAAGCAGGAAGGATCTGCTAGGCAGGTATTTCCTGAAGTGGTCACCCGCCTGGGTCGGAAACAAAGTCACCTTCTCGCCATCGTAAAGTGTCAGCATTTCCCCCCGTGCAGAAACCAGGATGCGCCGGTCGTCATACGGATGGAGGAAGAGCCTCGCGGAATTTTTATAAGCAGCTGCTTTCCGTGGGTTGAAACCCACGGCTAAATTCAAACCGCCGCTAACGCGGCGCAGAAGGCGCAAAACCGACACGACCAACGTTGTGTGTTTCATCTTTTCCACGCCATCACGGGGCGAAAGGTGTACTCTCTTCGTGGCGTAGCGGCGGTTTGAATTTAGCCGTGGGTTTCAACCCACGGTGGTACGTGAGAGCGTCCCGCGTCGCGTAGCGACAATTGAATGGCACGACGGATCAGCCCCACACGTAACGTTCATCGTAATCAACCCCGTGTTGCTTGAGGAAATCCAGGTACTCTTCTTGAAACGTCTTCTGCTGATGATGCTCACGCTGGTTTTCAATATAGCGGATTACCTCGGGCAGGTTCGACTTACTCACTGTGAACGCCCCGTACCGTCCTGCCACGCGAAGCCGCGCAAAGTGGGGAATTCCTCGTGAATCCATTTCGACGAATCGCCCTTGAGGTATTGCGCGATCTGACTTGGCGCGAGCGTTGCCGGAGCCATCACCAGCGCGTGGATGTGGTCTTCGATTCCGCCCACCTGCAACGCCGTTATCTTATGCGCCCGCGCCACGCCGCCGAGGTAAGCCCAGACGCGCGCTTCGATCTCCGGGTTGATGAATGTCGCGCGATTCTTCGTGCTGAACACAATGTGGTAATAGAGCGAGGTGTAGGTGTTTGCCATGTTGTTTATCTCCTAGGTTGGTTCAATCGTCGCTACGCGACGCGGGATCGTTTTCGCCCCTTCCGTGGGTTTGAAACACACGGCTAAATTCAAACCGCCGCTACGCGGCGAAGAAGGCTCAACGCAGCGAAGAAAGCTCAAATCACTGCTAACGCGGCGAAGAAGGCGGGAACCATTTTCTTGTTCGCTACAAATACCGCACGCCCAGCACCGTCATATCATCCGAAGCCGGAGCGCCCTCGGCGAACGCAATCGCTTCCTGGGTCACCAATCGCACCAATTGCTCGACGCTCAATGACGACGCCTGCTCACTGAGCAATTTCACCAGCCGCTCTTCACCGTACTCTTCCTGTCGCGGATTCATCGCTTCGGTGATGCCGTCGGTGAATAGCAGCAGCGTGTCGCCCGCCGCAAGCTGCACCGTCGCCGTGTCGTACTTAACCGTCCTGAGCATGCCCAGCGGCAACCCGCTCGCCGCATCCAGCGTTTGCACCTGATCGCCTCGCACCAGATACGTGCGGATTGTGTCCGGCGCGGCTGTAATCCAACTGCCCCGTCGCCAGATCGAGAATGCCGTAAAAACAGGTGACGAAGTGCGATGTAGCGCGGCGTTCGCCATACAGAAACTGGTGGGCTTCGAGCAGGCAGGCTTGCGGCGACAAGCCTTTGCTCGCGGCTACGCGCAAGACCGTGCGGCTGACGGCCATATACAGCGCCGCCGCGATGCCTTTGCCCGACACATCGCCGATGGTGAAGGCCAGCCGGTGGTCATCAAGCATGAAACAATCGAACAAATCGCCGCCGACCTCCGCCGCCGGCATCATCGAGCCATAAACCGACAGGCGTTCGTGTTGCGGAAACGTATGCGGAACCAGCGCCGACTGAATGTTGCGCGCGAGTTCGAGTTCGCGGCTAAGGCCGAGCAAGCGGTCACGATTCTGCGCCGCCTGTTTGCGTTCGACGGCTTCGGCAATGGCGCGGTCGAGCGTGATTTCCAAATCCTGAAAATCAATCGGCTTGGTGATGAAATCAAACGCGCCGCGATTGAGCGCCGTGCGGATGTTCGGCATATCGCCATACGCCGACACGATCACGGAACGCAACAACGGATGCGCTTCGCGCAGGCGGGACAGCAGCGTCAGCCCATCCATCACCGGCATATTGATGTCAGTGAGGACTACGTCAACGAGGTTGTCCGCTTGTAATTTGGCGAGCGCCTCTTCGCCATGGCTGGCAAACAAAAAGCTTAGTTCCTGGGCGCGAATCCGTTTGCGGAAGCGTTGCGTGATGAGGATTTAAAGGTCGGGTTCGTCGTCTACGACAAGAATTTTGTAGGGCATGGGTGGGGTCTCATTCTGTAGTTCAACCAAGCAAAAGACGGAAGAAAGAATACGGAACAAACGGAAATAACGGAACAGACGGAAAATTCATAAGGTTTTATGCTTCCGTTTATTCCGTTATTTCCGTTTGTTCCGTATTCTT
>JANNUY010001196.1:0-10622 GCA_031414155.1 Acidobacteriota bacterium | reverse complement strand
GCGGGAATTAAAGTCGGGCCGCGACAGTTAGCCATCATCAATCACCCTGATTACATTCGTGACGTATTGGTCACGCACCACAAAAATTTCATCAAGGGCGAAGGCTTGCAGCGCGCCAAAAAGCTGTTGGGCGAAGGCTTGCTCACCAGCGAGGGCGAATTTCATCTGCGGCAGCGCCGCTTGGCCCAGCCAGCCTTTCATCGTCAGCGCATTGGCGAATACGCCCAAACGATGATCGCGTATGCCGAACGCCAAACCAGTCGCTGGCAAGCAGGTAAGCAGTACGACCTTACCCGCGAGATGATGCAACTGACTTTGGCGATTGCAGGCAAAACGCTCTTTGATGCTGATGTCGAAGCCGAAGCGGATGAAATCGGCGAGGCGCTGACCGAAGCCATGCGAACCTTTGATCGGTTCACTCTGCCCTTTTCGCAATTGCTTGAGCGTTTGCCACTGCCTGCGAACCGGCGCTTCGCTCAGGCGCGCGAACGGCTTGATGCCACGATTTATCGAATGATCAATGAGCGCCGCAATGACCAACAACAGCGCGGTGATTTGCTTTCTTTATTGATGGCGGCGCGTGACGAAGAAGGCGACGGAACCGGCATGACCGACGAGCAGTTACGCGATGAAGCGATGACGATCTTTCTCGCGGGCCATGAGACAACGGCGAATGCGCTGGCCTGGACGTGGTATCTATTGGCGCAACATCCTGAGATTGAGCAACGCTTTCACGCCGAGCTTGACGAAGTCTTGCAAGGCCGCGCGCCGACTCCGGCTGATTATCCGCGCTTGCGTTACACCGAAATGGTCTTTGCCGAATCCATGCGGCTTTATCCACCCGCCTGGATTATCGGACGACGAGCGATTAACGATTACGAAATTGCGGGCTACCACATCCCCGCGCAAACCATCGTCATCATGAGCCAATTCGTCACGCATCACGATGCGCGTTGGTTCCCTGAACCAGATACGTTCGACCCTGAACGCTGGACGCCTGCGCAAAAAGAATCGCGGCCTAAGTTTTCCTACTTCCCCTTTGGCGGAGGTAATCGCGTCTGCATTGGCGAATCGTTCGCATGGATGGAAGGCGTTCTCGTCTTAGCCACCATCGGCCAACATTGGCGCATGCGACTGGTGAGCGAAGCGCCCGTTGAAATGAAAGCATCAGTGACATTGCGCCCAAAAGGCGGCTTGCCGATGCGACTTGAGTCACGCTAATTGGTGGTAAGGCAATTGCGGCCATCAGTCACCCAACGCGCGATATTATAGATCGTCACTCATGACGCTTAGCCAGAGTTGAGTTATCGTGCCCGCCGGAAAGGAATTCAAAGCCCATGACCCAATCACCAACTATTCTCATTGCCGAAGACGAAGACCTGATGCGAACCATCTTGACGGACTTGCTCACCGACGCGGGCTATCGCGTCATCGCAGCGGCAAGCGGCGAGCAGGCGTTGGAAATGTTCGCCGCCGAGATGCCTGCGCTGACGATCAGTGACATTGCGCTGGGCAAGCTGGACGGCATCGAATTGCTCGACCGCATCAAGCAAATAGACGAGCAAGCCCTCGTGATAATGATTACGGCGTTTTCGTCCGTCGAGACGGCCATCGCGGCGTTGCGCAAGGGGGCTTATGATTACATCACCAAGCCGTTTATCAACGAAGACATTTTGCAGGCCGTACGTAATGCATTGCGTCAGGCGGAATTGTTTCATGAGAACCGTTCGCTGCGGCGCGAACTCAAAGCGCGGTATAACTTCGATAACATTATCGGGCGGTCTGACGCGCTGACGGCGATTTTCAAGTTGATTGAAAAGATTGCGAATACGCCAACGACGGTGCTGATTCAGGGAGAATCGGGTACGGGTAAAGAGTTGATTGCGCGTGCCATTCATTACAACTCCGGGCGCGCCGACGGCCCTTTCGTAGCGATCAATTGCGGCGCGCTGCCTGAAAACCTGTTGGAATCGGAACTGTTCGGCTACGTCAAAGGCGCGTTCACCGGAGCGCACGCTAACAAGATCGGCTTGCTCAAAGCCGCTGACGGCGGAACGCTCTTTCTGGACGAAATCGGCGAGATGCCCGTCGCCTTGCAGGTGAAATTGTTGCGCGCGTTGCAAGAGCGCGAAGTCACACCGTTGGGCGCGACAAAACCGGTTTCCTTCGACGCGCGTATTGTTTCGGCTACCAACCGCGACCTCGACAAAGTTGGGGAAAAAGATTCCCTTTCACAAAAATTCCGCGATGATCTTTATTACCGTCTTGCCGTTATCAGCCTCACGTTGCCGCCGTTGCGCGAACGGCGCGAAGACATTCCTTTGCTAGCGCGTTTCTTCGTGCAGAAATATTCGCACGCGCTCGGTCTCGCCGAACGCTCCCTCAGTGATGAAGCGATGCAGGCGCTCATCAATTTCGAATGGCGTGGCAACGTACGCGAACTGCAAAACGCCATCGAACGCGCCGTAGCCTTGAGCGACGACCGCATTGAATTGCAGCACTTGCCGCCCAAAATTGTAGCCATGCTGCAAAACGCGCCGCTCGCCATTCGTGATTTGAATGGCCGCGTGATGACGATGGACGAACTCGAACGCCGCCACATTCTCGAAACGCTCGAACGCGAAAATGACGACAAGACGCGCGTGGCTGAATTGCTGGCGATTGATTTGTCTACGCTTTATCGCAAGCTGAAAAAATACGGTCACTGACTTGTCGCATCAGTCGTGATTGAGTAGCCTGAGCCTTACGAAAGCCTCGCGCTGACCACCTCGAATTAAAAGGAATCATCTCAAATTACCGTGACTACTTCGCTCAAACCCATCACCCGCGCACTCATTAGCGTCTCTGACAAAACCGGACTGGTTGAATTCGCCCAGACGTTAGCCAAACACAACATCGAACTCGTCTCGACCGGCGGCACGGCAAAGCTGTTGCGTGAAGCCGGTTTAGCTACGCGTGACATCAGCGATTTGACGGGCTTTCCTGAAATGATGGATGGCCGCGTGAAGACGCTACACCCCAAAGTACATGGCGGTTTGCTGGGCATACGCGACAACGCCGAACACTGCGTCAAGATGGCCGAACACGGCATCGTGCCGATTGATCTGGTCGTCATCAATCTCTATCCGTTTCGCGCGACGATTCAAAAGCCGAACGTCACGCTCGAAGAAGCTATTGAAAATATAGACATCGGCGGCCCCGCGATGATTCGCTCCGCCTCAAAAAACCACAACGACGTAGCCGTCATCGTGGACGCAGCGGATTACGCCGACATCGCCGCGCAGCTTAATGCGAACAACGGCGCGCTGTCGCAAGAGACGCGCTACGGTTTAGCGACGAAGGCGTTCGGGCATACGGCGGGTTACGATCAAGAGATTGCGCGCTATCTGACAGGACGTGTCGCGTCGCCTGAAGCAGACGCGATGCCGCAAGCCTTGCCGCTGCATTTAGAGAAAGCTGCCGGGTTGCGTTACGGCGAAAATCCGCATCAGCAAGCCGCGCTCTATCGCATCGCAGGCAACAGCGAGCGCGGCGTAGCCAACGCCGAACAGTTGCAAGGCAAAGAGCTTTCTTACAACAACCTGATTGACGCCGATGGCGCGTGGGAACTGGTAATTGAACTCAAGCGGTTGCATCTGGCCGAAGCGAACGGCGATTACAGTAAATTGCCGCACGCCTGCGCCATCATCAAACACACTAACCCGTGCGGCGTAGGCGTCGCGTCATCCGCCGTCGAAGCCTTTCACAAAGCCAAAGCGACCGACCCCGTTTCAGCTTTCGGCGGCATCATCGCGTTCACCAATGTCGTAGACGAAGCCGCCGCCCAAGAGATCGCCGAAATATTCGCCGAAGTCATCATCGCGCCTGATTTCACGCAAGGCGCGCAAGCCGTATTGGCCGCTAAAAAGAACCTGCGCGTCTTGCGAATGGGTGACGAACTCACCGCACAAAACGTGTTGGAAATTCGTAAGATCAGCGGCGGAGTCTTAGTACAAGAAAAAGACGGATTGTTGTGGGACGACGAAAAGCTGCAAGTGGTGAGTGACCGGCAGCCTACAGCGGAAGAGATGAGTGCATTGAAATTCGCGTGGGCAATTTGCAAGCACGTCAAATCGAACGCGATTGTTTACGCCAAAGACGGTCAACTCGTCGGCGTAGGCGCAGGCCAAATGTCCCGCGTAGATTCCGTCAAGCTCGGCGCGTCAAAAGCGCTGCTCGAATTGAAAGGCTCCGTACTCGCATCCGACGCATTCTTCCCTTTCCGCGATGGCGTAGACGAAGCTGCCCGTCACGGCATCACTGCGATCATTCAGGCCGGCGGTTCGTTGAAGGATAAAGACTCGATTGCCGCTGCCAATGAACACGGCATCGTGATGGTGATGACCGGTATGCGGCATTTCAAACACTAGATCGAATTATGCAACGGTGAGCCATTCGGTTCAGCGAATGGCTCACCTGAATGGACTCTCTACACAGCAAGCACGCAAAGACCGCGCCTTGTTGTTTCGTCTCGGCCTTCCCTATAATCCGCCGCGTTCGCCCTTGGGCCTTTGGCTTCATTCGTAATTTTTCTTCAGTGTAGTTCAACTGAAAGCAATACATCGCAGTCGTAAGTCGTGTCTGGTTAGGTCATCACCATAAATTTTGCCAAACATGTTTTTATCAGCTATGCCCACATTGATAACGATGTAGCGGCAGGCGTGCCGCGCGGTTGGGTTGATCATTTGCAAGAGCATCTCGAATTGCGTTTGGCGCAGTTGCTGGGCAAGCGGCCTACGATTTGGCGCGACAAGGCCGAGTTGCATGGCAATCGCGTATTCAGAGACACCATCGCAATTGGCCTGACCGAAACGGGCGTGTTTCTTTCGGTGCTGTCGCCGCGCTATCTCGAATCGCCTTCGTGTCAGGAAGAGTTGGAAGGATTCTTGAACGCCGCGCCCATGAACGGCGGTTTGCAGCTCGCTGACAAGCACCGCATTTTCAAGCTCGTCAAAACTCCTGTTGATTTTTCGCTTCACCCTGCACCGATTCGCGAATTGTTGGGTTATGAGTTCTATGCGCAAGACCCGATCACGAAACGCTTTCGCGAGTTCGATCATGAAATCAGTCATAAGGGCGAAAAGGATAAACGCTATTGGGAACGGCTTGACGACTTGGCGCAAGACATCTGCGCGTTGTTGAAAGAGATGCAAGGCGAAGCCCAGCCCAAAACCGGAGCCACCATTTTTCTTGCCGAAACGACTTCTGACTTGGCTGAACAGCGCGACAAGGTGCGGCGCGAGTTGCTGCAAAGCAAGCATGTCATCTTGCCTGATAAGCCATTGCCCACCAGCAAGCCGCAACTCGAAACGTTAGTGCGCGATTGTTTGCAGCGTTCGCGTCTTTCCATCCATTTGATTGGCGAACATTACGGTTTCGTACCCGAACATGAACCTGAGCGTTCGGCGATTTGGATGCAGCAAGATTTGGCGCGCGAGCGCAGCGATGATGCCGAATTTTCGCGCCTCATCTGGTTGCCATCAGGCTTGGAACCCAAAGATGACCGCCAGCGCAAATTCATCGAGACGCTTGAGAACAGCAATCAGGCGACGAATGGTTCCGACCTGATTCGCTCGAACATCGAAGGCCTCAAGACAATCATTCAGGAAAAGCTTGATCCCAAACCCAAACTCGTAGCGTCTGAAAAACGCGATGACGGATTGACGCGCGTTTATCTTGTTTGCGACCAGCGCGACGTAAACAACGTCGGCGACCTTTACAGTTACCTCTATGAAGAAGGTTGCGAAGTCGTTCTGCCTGAATTTGAAGAAAACGTGATGCAAGCCGACAAGCAAAACGTGTTGGATTGCGATGTGGTGATTTTTTATTTTGCCAGCGCGCCTGAAATCTGGTTGCGCACCCGCTTAAAAAATCTCACCAGCTTTGGTCGCCCGCGTCCGCACGATGCCGTCGCCGTTTATGTGACTGGCACCGAGACGCCGCAGAAAAAACTCTTTCAAACCCGCGAAGCCATCGTGATGAAAAACTTTGGTGCATTTGACCCCAACGTTCTCAAACTGTTTATGCAACAACTGTCTCAAGCCAAAGGAGGTGCGCAATGAGTGCCGCCACCTTAAACCAAACTGCGCAACCGGCGGTCTTGATCAATCCGTTTCCCGGCTTGCGGCCTTTTGAGTTTGAAGAGAGCCATTTGTTTTTCGGACGCGATGGGCAGAGCGAGCGGCTGATTGCGAAACTGGCGGCGACGCGGTTTTTGGCTGTTGTTGGCACTTCGGGCAGCGGCAAGTCTTCGCTCGTGCGCGCAGGGCTATTGCCCGCGTTGTATAGCGGATTTATGCCGAGCGCGGGTTCGGCGTGGCGCATCGCTGTGATGCGGCCCGGCAATGATCCGCTGGGCAATCTGGCGCGGGCGTTAAATCATCCTGACGTATTCGGCTCTGACGACGAAGCCAATCGAGCTTTGCAGGTTGCCATCACCGAGGCCACCTTGCGGCGCGGCAGTCTCGCCTTGGTCGAAGCCGCGCGCGAACAGCAATTGCCGGCGAGCGAAAACCTGTTGATCGTCGCCGATCAATTCGAAGAGTTGTTTCGCGTTGACCAAGGCACGCAAACAGCCGAGCACGAAAACGACCGCGCAGCCTTCGTCAAATTGTTGCTCGCCGCCAAAGCCCAGCGCGAAGTGAACATCTATGTCGTGCTCACGATGCGTTCAGATTATTTGGGCGATTGCGCTCAGTTTTGGGACTTGCCCGAAGCCATCAACGACAGCCAGTACCTCATTCCCCGGCTCACGCGCGAACAGATTCGCGAAGCCATCACCGGCCCGATTTATGTCGGTGGCGCAGAAGCTACGCCGCGCCTGATCAACCGCTTGCTCAATGACGTAGGCGATAACCCCGACCAGTTGCCCATCTTCCAACACGCGCTGATGCGCACTTGGAACCATTGGAGTGCGGAACGCGAGTTCAGAGTACCGCCTTCAGGCGGCAACGATTCAAATGCTGACGCTGGCCGCCTAAAGGCGGGACTCAATACGCGCGCTCCTATAGATTTACATCATTACGAAGCCATCGGTGGCATGGCGAATGCGCTTTCGCTGCACGCTGACGAAGCGTTTAACCAATTGCCAGATGATCATCATCGCGTTGTCGCCGAGCGCGTATTCAAAGCGCTGACCGAAAAGGGGCCTGACAATCGTGAGATTCGGCGTCCGGTGACGTTGGGGGCGCTGTGTCTGATTGCCGATGCCAGCTCAGCCGAAGTCAAACAGGTCATCGAAACCTTTCGCGCGCCGGGGCGTTCGTTTTTGATGCCGCCTGTGGGCACGGAACTCAAAGCCGAATCATTGATAGACATCTCGCACGAGAGCCTGATGCGCAACTGGACGCGCTTGCGCGACTGGGTCGAAGACGAAGCCAAGTCCGCCCGCACCTACCGCCGTCTGGCCGAAACCGCCGCGCTCTATCTCGAAGGCAAAGCCGGACTCTGGCGCGAACCCGATTTGCCCCTCGCCCTCGAATGGCAAGCCGTCACTCGTCCGAACCAACATTGGGCGGCGCGATACGATAAAGGATTCAAGCAAGCCATCGCTTTTTTGGAAAAGAGCGACGCGCAACGCACCGCCGATTTGGAAGCCTCCGAACGTCAACAGCGCGAAGAAGCCGAACGTACCAAGCGCGAATTGTTGGCGGCGCAAGCCCTGGCCGAAGCGCAAGGGCAAAACGCCGAAGCCGAAAGGTTGCGCGCCGAAGAGCAAGCGCAGGCCGCTGGCAAGTTGCGGCGCAGGGCTTGGGCTGCCGGAGTGTTGGCGTTGCTGGCTTGTTTGGCTGCGTGGGCAGCATTTGCTTCTTACCGCACCGCCGAAACGGCTTTGGACAACGAAGAGGAACAGCGAATACGAGCAGAGCGGAATGAAAAAGAGGCCAAAGAGCAACGCGAACAGGCTTTCCTTGACCGTGCCAGTGCTAATTTCGCGGCGAAAGGAGCCGATGAGCAACGGAAAAAGGCCGAAGCGAAACAACGTGAAGCCGAAGAAGCCAAGCAAGTCGCAGCATTACAGGCTCAATTGGTCGCAAAGCAAAATCAACAATTGCTTGAGAGCGGGCAAAAGTTAGAAAACAGCGTGACGCAATCAGGCAGCCTGCTTTATGTTTCCCGTGGCATGTTGGCGCAAGCGGCGCTGGATCAGAAAGATTACATCCGCGCCAATGACTTTCTGGAAGCCTCATTTCCTGCGCCGGGCACGTCACCCAAAGATGATTTGCGCAGCTTCGATTGGTTTTACCGTTGGCGACAACTGCACGACGAAAGGGCGACGCTGAGAGGTACGCAGGCCATCGTTAGAGGGCATTTTGGGATTTCACTGGATGGTCGGACGTCGGCAGCTGGGAGCTCAGATAATGCGGTAATACTACGGGATGTGGCGAGCGGGCAGTACAAGGCGACGTTGAAAGGGCACGAGGGCATTGTTTCGTCGGTGGCATTTTCGCCGGACGGGCAGACTTTAGCGAGCGGGAGTTGGGACAAGACGGTGAGACTGTGGGATATAGCGAGCGGACAGAAAAAAGCGACGCTGAAAGGGCACGAGGGCACTGTTAATTTAGTTTTGTTTTCGCCAGACGGGCGGACGTTGGCGAGCGGAAGTTATGACAGTACGGTGAAACTGTGGGACGTGGCGAGCGGGCGGGAATTGCGCGAGTTGAAAGGTCACGGGGGTATTGTCACGTCGGTGACGTATGCGCCGGATGGGCGGACGTTGGCGAGCGGAAGTGCTTCTGGAACGGTGAAGTTGTGGGACGTGGCGAGCGGACAGGAAAAGGCGACGTTGAAAGGTCACGGGGATGGTGTCGTGTCGGTGACGTTTGCGCCAGATGGACGTACGCTTGCCTCAGGAGGGGGCGGGTGGGTGGGGCCTGATGGCAAAAAGATGTTCCCCATCCTGCTCTGGCGCGCGGCGACCGATGCCGAAGTCGCGCGGGATTGCATTCGCTGTGGGCGGAAAGAATGAAACGTCGCGACGCTTCCCTTTCAACAGAGCTTGGGTACGCAACCCAGGCTGCCGTGCGGTAACTGAATCGCTACAAAAGTTGACCGCCCTTAGCTGTCTCAGCGATGATCTCTTGCATTGAATCACCAAACCCAAAAGGAAACTTCACAATGATCATCGCACTCGCCGGTCGTCGCGTAGACGCGCCTGACGCCACCGCACCGCGCTTTCCGGCTGCCAATCTCACGGCAGTCAAGACCCAACTCATCGAATTCATGCAAAGCCACGGCGTCACCGGTTTGGTGTGCGCGGCAGCTTGTGGCGCAGACATCCTCGCGCTCGAAGCCGCTGCCGAACTTGGTATCCGACGACGCATCGTATTGCCGTTCGACCGCTTTCAGTTTCGCCTCATGTCGGTCATTGATCGCGGCGGCGATTGGGGCGAACGCTACGACCGGTTGGTTGACGAGGCGATGGCTGCGGGCGATTTGGTTGAATGCGACCACGATCCCAACGATAACGCGACGTGGTTCGCGGGCAATCTCGATATTCTGAATGAGGCACAATCGTTAGCCGATAAAACCCATACCGACCTCGCCGCGCTCATCGTGTGGGAAGGCCAATCGCGCGGTGCTGACGATGTTTCAGGCCATCTTAAAACTACTGCCGAAAATCGTGGGCTGGGTGTTGCTGAAGTGTTGACACTGTGAGCGCGCCTTGTTGTTTCGTCTCGGCTCCTGTTCGGCATGATGGGCAAAGCCAGCAGATTATCGAATCCACTTCGAGTTAGTGGATGGGCGAAATGGAATCTTCACCCTGAAGCCTTACCTCAACCACGGCGTATTCAGCGAATTGCGAGACGTAAACTATTTCAATCAGGTAGGCATTCTTTACGGCGCAGTCACTTGGCCGCACGAGCAGGACATTGCGCCTGAAACCTTGCTGGCTGAAATGCTTCCGGTGGCGAGTCAGTCAAAGTGATTGCCCTTCGCTGATTTCGATAATGCTTGCGAGAGCACACGCTTGCCGATGCCACGCCTCAACTGCGACTAATCCCAAAGGCAATCCCGGCGGTAAGGCGACATTGATTTGCATGCAGCCTTCCTCTTCCGCTGGCTCGATGTGAATCGGTTGTACGCCAAATCCGCCCACGCTGACGCGCACTTCCCAACGCCGCGCATCAGGCGGCAAACCCGCTACAAGCAAAGCCAAAAACGCGTTGCGTCCGTAACGCGGAAAAACATCTACGCCTGTAACAGGATTAAACACCCGGTGAATCGTCAACGAAGGCGCGAGCGGTTCAATTGACGCAGACCAGTGCCGAAAGGCTTGCAACCAAGTTAAAGAAATTGCACAGGCTTCAGCCTGTGCAATTTCGGCGATGCGAGCAAAACCGGCGGAACGCGCCATGCGAGCCAGCGCGGTGCGGTTGGTTTGCCAGCCGGTTTCATTCCAACACAACAAGGCGCGTTCTTCGTTAGGCAAATCCATCGGCGCGTGCAACAAAGCATAAGACGTGGTCAGCGCGCATACGTTTTCGAGCGCGAGCAAGGGATGCCGCACGCCCTCAAACAATTGCGAACAAACGGTGACATCGAATCTTGCGCCAGCCAGCGCGGTGAGTTCGTCCCACGAT
>JANNUY010001195.1:0-2531 GCA_031414155.1 Acidobacteriota bacterium | reverse complement strand
GGCCCATTCGGCTTCAAAACATATTCTTTCGGCATTGGAATGATGAGGTCGGGTTTGCCGATGGCCCAGCCTTCGGTGAACGTGGGCGCGGGCGGCAGGTCTTTCGCATTGCCTTCCGGCGCTCCTGCGTTCACCCACGCGACAACGGTGTCAATGTCGCCTTGCGAAAGACGACGGTCGTTCGACCATTGGCCCACATGCGGGTCGTGCTGCCACGGCGGCATGGTTTTGTTAGCGACTTTTTCCTTGATGGATTTTGCCCACGGACGCACGTCTTTATAACTCAACGTAGAGAACGGCGCGGCTTCACCCGGACGATGGCAGTTCGCACAATTCTTGTTGAAGATCGGTGAAATGTCTTTGGTGAAAGTGATTTGTTTCGCAGGGGAATTGGCTTGGCTCGCCGTGAGCGTGAATGTCACCGTGGCGGTGAAGCAAGTCAGCACAACTATAGCAATGCGTATTCGATTCATAATGTGAGTCTCCACAAAAACATGGTTGGTAAAAAACAAATGCGGAGTGGGGTTGCTATTCCGCACTCCGCACTCCGCATTCCGCACTTGGCTTATTGTCCGCTGCCAGCAGGGTCTTCTTTAACCCTAGTTACTTTTTGTCCGTTCATTTCAGCGCCGATAACTTCGCCCTTGTCGTTTTTGACGATGGTGAGTTCGCTGTCGCTGCCTTGCATGAAGAACTTCGTTTCCGATTGCGGCACGAATTCCATCGTTGCGCGGAACGGAATCGTCACGATGAGTTTGTTACCACTGCGCGTCACATTCAGATTGAATTTGCCGCCCATCGTTTCCAGCAAATACTTGCCGGTGTAATTATCCAGCAACCGCTCATCAATCTTGGCGACGGCCGGCATTGCGGTGACGTAATCCATAAAGCCCAACATCATTTCATCGTAGGTCGGTTCGCCATAACGCACGTCTTTGGTCGGGTCGGGGTTAAATTTGTTCTTCGTCGAGTTGTCGAAATAAGCCGTGACCATCAGTCGCGTGCCCGCCGGCAAACGCTTCGGCTCTTTCAGCACGTAATTGGTCTGCCAAGCGAAATCATACTTCGACGAACTCATCAGTACTTCGGATTTGCCGTCGGCGTAAATCGCCTTGTATTCCATGCTCTTGCCGCGCAGATGCATGTGCGGCAGAAAGGCGTAAATCGTCGTGTCGCGCTTCAAGGTACGGCATGCCGTGACGCGATGATTGTCGGCTCCGGCAGGAATCTTGAAGCTCATATTGCCGACCGAACCCGTCGTCATCAGCATATCGGTGGGCGCTTTGGCAAAGACCAATCCGATCATGGATTGGTCTTTTTCGACCGCATTGCCGCCGAGGGTTTGGTTGGAATAGTGAATCTGAAAACGAATGGTCGAGCCTTTCGGCAGCTTGCGCACTACGCCCGCCGGGAAATGATCGGCGTTATGGCCGGGCGCGTAACCCGCCAGAATATCGCCGCCGCCGCCGCCGCCGCGTCCGGTCGTGCAACCATCATCCTGCACCGGCTGTTCAGGCTTCATGCGCATCAGGTAGCCGTCGCGATAAAGCGGCGAAGTTTTCAATTGCGCTTCCATCGCTTTGTAGCGCGCTTCGGTGGACAGATTCGACATATTGGCCTGACCGGGCGGCACGATGAAGGCCAGAATATGATGGACGACTTTCGGATTGGTCGGACGCGCTTCGATGGCCGAAAAGTATTTGTCTTCGGTGAGCTTGGGGTCTACGTCAAAGTATTGGTATTCATCGGCACCGGGTTTGTAGGTGTAAACATCAGGAATCTGAACCACCAGATCAGGCTTGCCAATGTTCCAGCCCGTCGTGTAGGTGGGCGCGGGCGGCAAGTCTTTCGCGTTGCCTTCGAGCGCGCCGCCATCAACCCACGCCGTCACAGTGTCAATATCGGCTTGCGAGAGCTTGCGGTCATTGCTGAATACGCCCGCGTGCGCATCAGCATGCCAGGGCGGCATAACACGATTGGCAACTTTTTCCTTGATGGATTTCGCCCACGGGCGCACGTCTTTGTATGACATCACCGCGAACGGAGCGCCTTCACCTGCGCGATGGCACTCGGCGCATGATTTGTAAAAGATGGGCGCTACGTCTTTGGTGAACGTAACTTTTTTAGGCGCAGGTTTCGTGTTGGCGCTGCTGCCCGGCAAAAACGCCAAAGCGCCAGCTAAGGCAAAGCAATATGTCATTGCCAGTGTGTATTTCTTTTGAATCCGCATTGCGAAAGGCTCCTTCTCGATGGTCAGAACAAATGGTGAAAGTTGTGAGTTACGCGCAAGCAAGCCGCTTGAACGCAGCATAATGTAGTCCTGTGAAAATGCAGCGTCAAGGGAGGTTTCCCCAATGCCTGCAATCGTTTCCAGAAAAAAGGTGATTTGCTGGGGATTTCTGGCTGACCGGTCAGATTGCGAATGAATGACCCTTCAGTCAGTGAGCGAATCAGTAGTGGTTACGCAATCTTTTCAACTTCGGTTGACGAAAAACGATGCGTCAAGATTTCACGTTGCGGCAATATGTGTA
>JANNUY010001194.1:0-9196 GCA_031414155.1 Acidobacteriota bacterium | reverse complement strand
ACGACGCTCGTAAAACTGTTCCTGCCATTGCCGCACCATGCCTAGATGGCCGTTGTTGATGAGCAAAATTTTGACGGGAATGTTGTATTGCTTCACCGTCGCGAGTTCGTTGAACGACATCTGGAATCCACCATCGCCGACGACTGCGACCGACAGCTTGTCAGGGAAAGCCACTGCCGAACCCATCGCAGAGGGAAAGCCGTAACCCATCGCGCCCAGTCCGCCCGAGTTGATCCAGCGATTGGGTTGGTCGAAGCCGAACAGTTGCGCCGTCCACATTTGGTGTTGGCCTACGTCAGACGAAATATATGCGTCGCCTTTGGTGATGCGGCGCAATTCGTGAATGACGTTTTGCGGCTTGATGATGTCGCCGTCTTCTTTCACCCAGAAAGGATGTTTCGCTTTCCAGTCGGCGATTTGCTTATGCCAGCCGTCAAGGTTCGATGGGCGCGCGCCATCGGTGAGTTGCGTTTCAAGCTCTTGCAAAAAGGCTTGCACGGCGAGGCGCGCATCGCCGATGACCGGATAATCGCACGCGATGTTTTTGCCGATGCAGGCTGGATCAATGTCTACGTGAATGAACTTTGCGCCTTTGGCAAATTCGCTCAACTTGCCGGTCACGCGATCATCGAAACGCGCGCCGATTGAGATGAGCAGGTCGCAATTGTCTACGGCCATGTTCGTCCAATAGCCGCCGTGCATGCCGAGCATGCCCAGACTCAACGGATGGCTCGCGGGGAATCCGCCCAAGCCCATCAACGTGCAAGTCGTAGGCAGATTCAATTTTTCAGCCAGCTTGATGACTTCTTTATGCGCACCTGCCGCAATGGCTCCGCCGCCGACATAAAGCACCGGACGTTCAGCCTTGAGCATCGCCGAAACCGCCGCGCGAATTTGTTTCGCGCCCGGTTGTGTTTGCGGTTTGTAGCTGCGCACTTCAATCGTTTCAGGGTAGCTGAACTCGACCTCTTGCGCGGTCATGTCTTTCGGCAGGTCTACCAACACAGGGCCCGGGCGTCCGTGCGCGGCGACGTGAAAGGCTTCTTTGATCGTAGGCGCAAGGTCGGCGGCGTTCTTAACCAAGTAATTGTGCTTCGTGCAGGAGCGCGTCATGCCCGTCAGGTCAGCTTCTTGAAACGCATCATTGCCAATCAAATGCGTTGGCACTTGTCCCGTAAAAACCACGAGCGGAATCGAATCCATAAAGGCATTCGTGATGCCGGTGATCGCGTTCGTACCGCCAGGGCCAGAGGTCACGAGCGCCACGCCCGTGTCGCCGGTTGCTTGCGCGTAGCCCGCCGCCGCAAACAACGCGGCCTGTTCGTGGCGGACGAGATAATGTTTGATGCCAAGCGCTTCTTCGTGCTTGGCGAGTTCGTCATAAATGTGCAGTACTGCGCCGCCGGGATAACCGAAAACATGCTTGACGTTTTCACAGCGTAAGGCTTCGAGCAGAATTCGTGCGCCACGCATTTTCATAAGTGTTGACCTCGTTAACTGGATGACTAAAGCCGGATACTAAAAAGCCCCGGCGAATCGTGTAAGTCGCAAGGGCGGTGTGATCTTGGTTGGCCTGTGTCTCAGGCGACCCACCCGGCGTGCGGCATAATAAATACGCCTACTACGATAATGCCGATAACCGTTACTACTAGGCGTACGCCGCTAAGTCGCTCAACAGAGAGAGCGTCTTCACGGGTGAAAAGCTGTAGCAGTAAACCGGGCATAATAACTTTTTCGATGTAAAATTAGGCGGAACAGAAGCGTTCCTTTTCTTAAAGCGCACACAGTATAGCCAACCGATTAGCATTCGTCTAGTAAATCTTCTGCAAAGAAAGATAAATTTTCATTATAGCTAAAAGATAGCTGGGCGACCCGAAAAAAGGAGCAAAAGACGTTGCTTATCACCGTGCAAAAGCCTCACGGCAAAGCAAAAACAAAGACGGCGGATTGTCCGGCAATCGCAACGTATTGCTTGCCGTTGACCGCATACGCCATTGGCGAGGCGATGATGCGCGCGCCCGTGTTGTAATGCCACAAGTGCTTGCCCGTTCGATTGTCGAGAGCAATGAGGTTGCCGTCATTCGATGAAGCAAAGACTACGCCACCGGCTGTCGCTATTACGCCCGTCGAAGACGCGCCGATTTGCAGCGGGAAGTTCCATTTCACCGCGCCCGTCAACGCATCCAGCGCACGCACTGAACCGGGCGCACCGTTGACGTCAACTTCTACGCCGCCGCCCGTGAAGCCCTGTCCGGGCACGGGCGATTTGGTCACGCTGGTATAAGTCGCGCAGGCTTCGCGCACTGAAACTAAAAAGTATCCGGTCGCGGGGTCATAAGAAGGCGAACCCCAGTTCGCCGCACCGGCGGCATCGGGGCATACGTGATTCCCTGCTGGCGTAGGCGTCGTATTCGGCAACACAATCGGACGGCCTTTGCTATCCAATCCTTTCGCCCACGTCTGTTTGGCAAAGGCTTGCCCTCGCAGGAACTCGCCGGTTTCACGATCAAGCACGTAATAAAACGCATTGCGTTGCGCGGTGACGAGCAGCTTGCGTTTTCGGCCTTTTACTACGCCATCAATCAGCATCGGTGTTTCGTTCGCGTCCCAATCGTGAACGTCGTGCGGCGTGAATTGAAACCACCACCTCATCTTGCCGGTCTCAGGGTCGAGCGCGACCACCGAACAAGAATAAAGGTTGTCGCCGCCGCGCACCGAACCGTCGTAATCAGGCCCCGGATTGCCCGTCGTCCAAAACAGCGTTTTCGTCTCGCTGTCATACGTGCCCGTCGTCCACGTAGGCGCGCCGCCAAAATCCGCTGCCGTTTCTGGCTCCCACGTCTTGCGATTGGGGTCGCCCGCTTGCGGTGTCGTATAAGTGCGCCACAGTTTCTTGCCCGTCGCCGCATCGAAAGCATCAATGAACCCAGTCAACGCGCATTCGCCCGCCGTGACGCCAACGATAATCTTGCCGTCAATCGCCAGCGGCGCGTGCGTGTTTGAGAACCCTTTGCGGTAATCATCCTGTTCGACATCCCAAATTACGTTGCCGCTTTTGGCGTCGAGCGCGATCAAGTGCATGTCGAGCGTCGCCAGAAACAAACGATCACCCAACACCGCCAAGCCGCGATTGGTCATCACCGTGCAATGGCTGGCGACGGGCGCGAGCTTGCGTTTGAACTTCCACAGCGGCTGTCCCGTGCGCGCGTCGAGCGCCGTCACATCGCTTAACGGGCCGGTAACGAACATCATGCCGTCAACCACCAGCGGCGTCGTTTCGATGGACGTGCCGCCGAGTTGATAAGTCCACTGGCTGCGCAGCGTCGCCGCATTCAACGGCGTCACCTGTCGCAAGCCCGAATAATGCCTGCCGCGCAAATCGCCCCAATAACTCAGCCAGTTGTGCGGCTCGGCTGGCGCGTTATTCAACCGCGCGAAAGTTATGTTGAAATCGGCGGCGGGCTTCCATACTGGATTGGGGTCGTAACTCGGTTGCGCCTGCGTCAAAAACGCTAGTACGTCTTCATGCATCTGCCGCTGCAATGCTGGATGCATTTGCGTGTAAGGTTTGATAACGCTGTCTTGTTTGTTCAGTACATGCCACTGACGCTGCTCATCAAACAGCCGCAACCAAAACGTATCTTCGCCTTTCACCACGCCGCGCACCATCGCGCCTGATTTCAATCGCGCTTCGGCCATCTTGATCGGCTGGCGCATGAGTTGTTCGATTTTGCTGACGGATTGTTCCGCGCGCAGGTTCGTCAAATCAGCGGCGAGCGTGCCGCCGCGTCCGTTGAAAGAATGGCACTGGCTGCATTGCGCCGCGCTGAAAAAAAGTCCCAGGCCAGCGGCGGCGCTGCCTTTGGCCGCGTGGCGTTCCTTGCCTGCCAGCGTGCGCAAATAAGCGACGACCTTGCGCGCGTCAGCCTCTGACAACTTGATCGCAGGCATCTGGGTTCCCGCGATGCCTGTGCGAATGTTACGCACAAGTTCGTCATCGCTGCTGCCGAACTTCCACTGCCCGCTGGTCAAATCAGACGCGCGTCCGCCCTTGCCCGTCTCGCCGTGGCAAGCCGAACAGTTTTGCGAAAATAATCGCCTGCCTTCGTTAATCGTTTCGTCAGGATGCTGGGTCAGCGCGAAGCCTGCGCATAGCGCAAGCAAGAAGCTCAAAAAGAGGATTCGTTTCGTCATAAATTTTATCTTCGGGAAGTGATCGGAACTCAATACTGCCTTGCTGCCAGTCAGTATAAAGCCAGTATAAACCGCGCTGGCCTGTGGTTCTATCGCCCTGCTAGACAAGGCGCGCGAGCCTGCATATGATGCGCCCGCTTTAATCAACTTAAACCAACAACCCACTTTTTCATTCATACAAAGGCTTTTATTCGATGTCTGAACAGACTTATCTGGTGACTGGTGCGCACGGGTTCATCGGGGCCTGGGTCGTCAAAACACTGCTGGCGGCCAATCACGGCGTAGTCATTTTCGACCAAAGCGCCAACCCCGCGCGGTTGCGTTTGATTATGGACGACGACGAAATCGCACGCACCAAAGTCGTCACCGGCGACATTTGTGACGAAGCGATTGTTACCGGCATCGTCCAACAGCATCACATCACCAACATCATTCATCTGGCAGGCGTGCAAGTGCCCGTGTGCCGAGCCAATCCGCGACTGGGCGCGATGATTAACGTAGTCGGTACGATCAACATCTTTGAAGCCGCGCGCCAATCAAACGGACAGGTCAAGCGCGTCGCTTACGCCAGTTCCGCCGCCGTGTTCGGCCAGGCCGAAGAAGGCCACGCCGCCAAAGAGAACGAAGCGGGCCAGATGACGACGCATTACGGCGCGTTCAAACAATGCAACGAAGCCAACGCCCGCGTTTACTTTCTCGATCACGGCTTGCATAGCGTGGGCTTGCGTCCGCTGACGGTTTATGGCGCGGGGCGCGATTTCGGCCTCACGTCCGGCCCGACGAAAGCGATGAAAGCCGCTGTCGTTGGACGCGCTTATCACATCGGCTTCGGCGGCAAGACTGATTTTCTTTACGCGGGCGATTGCGCCGAAGGCTTCATCCGTGCGGCCTCGGTTGAGTTGGAAGGCGCACACGCTTTCAACATTGCGGGTACGCCCGAAGCCGTCATTGATGTCATCGCCGAAATTGAAAAGCTGATTCCAGCGGCGAAGGGTACGATCACCTGCGCGGCGAATCCGATTCCCTTTCCCGAAAAGCTGGACGACACAGCGATTCGCGCGGCGCTAAAACTGCCGACAGCTACGTCGCTGGCGCAGGGCGTGAGAGAAACGGTTGAACGCTTTCAATTGCTGCAACGTGAAGGGCGATTGGATTTGGCGGATTTGGATTCATAGATGAGTGACGTAGAAGTTCGGCAATACATTCAGCAAGTACTGCAAGATACGGCGAGCCACATGATCTCGACCGATACTGCAATGGCTGCGGCTGAACAACTTGCTCCCATAGCAGCGCAGGAAGAAGCCGAATGGGCTATTGCTGGGGGCGTAGCGATGCACCTTTATGGCAGCCCTCGTTTGACCAAAGACCTCGACATTATTGCTTCTAAACACCTGTCGCTGACGCCCGATCATCCGTTAGGTTTCGGCGGCAGCAGTTACACGCTGCAAGTCGGCAAGTACGCAGTGCAAATTGATTGGATCGTGCGCAGTGACAATTACCAAAAGTACTATCGCGCCGCGTTGCAACAAGCCGTGTCGCTGCCTAATGGCTTGCGCGTCATTACGCCGGAATGGTTGGTCATTTTGAAACTGAATGCGGGCAGGCAAAAAGATTACGACGATGCCATCTTTTTGCTGAAACAAATCAAGTTGGTGAGCCGCTCTAAAATCAAAGAAAAGGTCGTTGAAACAATGGGCGAAGATGTTTGGTTTGCTTTGCTGCCCAACTTTCGCCGCCTTTGCGATTTAGCTGATCAGCGTTTCACCGAACCAAGCAAATATTACGATCAAGAATAACTGAACTCTACAAATATGAATGCGCTAGCTTTAACCGCTCCCAACCAAATGGAGCCGACCACGATTCCCGTCCCCACCGTTCACCCGCACGAAGTCCTCGTCAAAATCGGCGGCGTAGGGCTGTGCGGCACGGACTTTCACATTTACGAAGGCCACGCGAATTACCACACCGACGCAAGCGGGCGACCGATTCCGTTTGAAGTAGAGCCGCTGATTCTCGGTCACGAGTTTTGCGGCACGGTGGCCGAAGTCGGCAGCGCCGTAACCGACCTGAAAGTCGGCGACCGCGTGTCAGTGGATCAAGGTTTCAATTGCCATACGCTGCAACACGCAGAGCTTTGTGAGTATTGCCAAACTGGCGACGCGCATCAGTGCCAGCATTACCGCGAACACGGCATCACCGGTTTGCAAGGCGCGCTGGCCGAATACGTCAGCATTGCTGCCGTTAACGTCATCAAGGCTGAAACTGATTTGTCGTGGGCTGAACTGGCGATGGTCGAACCGCTGAGTTGCATTACGCATTCGAGCGAAGTGTTGCGGCAGCGCGCGGCGCGTTACACCTTCACGGGCGAACGGCGAATTCAGAACATTTTGATTTGCGGCGCAGGCCCAGCGGGCTTGTTGTTCACGCAATACCTGCGAAACGCGATTGGCTTCGACGGCAACATTTTCGTGACCGAACCTCACGCTGACCGGCGCGCGCTGGCTGAAGGTTACGGCGCGACGGCCACGATTGATCCGATCAAGCAAGACTTGGTTGCTGCGGTAAACGAGCTGACGCACGGCGAACGCATTCAATGCCTGATTGAATCGGCAGGCGTCGCGCCGCTGTATAAACAAATCCCCGCAATCATTCGCAAGCAGGCGACGATTGTGATGTATGGGCACGGCCACCACGGCGTAGACCTCGGCGTAATGAACAACATTCAATTCATCGAACCGACGATGATTATGCCTACAGGTGCGTCGGGCGGCTTTGACGCTGACCTTCGTTCGAGCGTCTATCGCAAATCGCTGCGCCTGTTGAGCGAAGGGAAAATCAACGTCTCTAAATTTTTAACGCACCAATACACCGCGCTCGAAGACGTACCGCGCGGATTTGAGAAAGATCGCTTCGACGCGAGCTACATCAAAGGCGTAGCAACGTTCTGAGTGCGGAGTGCGGAGTGCGGATTTCGCATCTTCGTTTATCGCATCAAACCCAACCATCACTAGGCTAAAAAACATGAACAAAACCAAGCTGATTCTTTTTGCTGCCGTCATTCTGGCTGCTTCACTTTTCCTCGCTTGCAAAGACAAAGGCGATGGCAGCGGAAATACGGCTGGCAGCGCCGGACAAAAGACCATCGCTGTGATTCCCAAAGGCGTATCGCATTCGTTCTGGCAAACGATTCACGCGGGCGCAGACGCGGCGGGCAAAGACCTGAACGTTAAAATTTTTTGGAAAGGTGCGGCTTCTGAAACCGACATCGCGGGCGAAGTCAGCATCGTCGAAGACATGATTACGCAAAAAGTAGACGGCATCTGCCTCGCGCCTTCATCCGGCGATGCGCTCGTGAGCGTGGTCAAAAAAGCGCAAGCCGCAGGCATTCTCGTGACGGTCATTGATTCGGGTTTGAATTCAGAGGATTACCTTTCTTACGTCGCCACCGACAACCGCGAAGGCGGGCGCGTCGGCGCGCGGCGCATGGGCGAAAAGCTCAACGGCAAAGGCAAGGTCGCCATTCTAGGCACCAAGAAAGGTTCGGTCTCGACCGACGAACGCGAAGAAGGTTTTATCGAAGAGATCAAGGCCAAGTTCCCCGGCATCAGCATCATTTTGCCGATCTATTACGGCGACTCAAACGCCGCCATCTCGCTCGCCAAATGCGAAGACCTGCTTAACTCTCACAGCGATTTGAACGGCATCTTCGCATCGAACGAGACTTCGATCATTGGCGCAGTGCGCGCCGTCCGCCAGCGCAATCTTGCAGGCAAAATCACGCTGGTCGGTTTTGACCACACTGCTGACCTCGGCCAAAACGTCCGCGAAGGCGCGATTGATTCGCTGGTCATTCAAGACCCTTATCGAATGGGTTACGACGGCGTCAAAACCATCGTGGACAAACTCGCTGGCAAAACGCCCGCGCGCCGCATTGACACCGGCGTCAAGCTGCTGACCAAAGAAAATCAGGATACGCCGGAAATTCAAAAGCTGACGAAATAAACTGGGTACGCCAGCACCCTCGCTGGCAAGCATTCAAATTCGAATTATTTCTTCACCAAACACCAGCCTGCGAGGGCGCAGGCGCACCCAAAAGCAATGCACCACGCTTCTTCGCTCGCACAAACTATCTTCCTGCTGCTCGTCGCGCTCGTCGCGTGGTTGTGGTTAACCGGCATCAAGCGCGCAGCTCCGCGTTCAGAAGCGCCCACGATCACCGGACGTTGGACCACCAGCGCATGGTTCTTCCTGTTCCTCTGGTTGGCCGTACCTGCGGCCCTTGCGTGGAGCGGTTGGTTGAGCAACTTCGCCGCGCGCCCTCCGCGCTTGCCCTTGCTGCTCGTGCCGGTGTTTTGCGCTACGACATGGCTGGCGTTTTCAGGTTACGGCGCGCGCCTGATCGAAGGCATCGGCATCGGCGGCTTGATCGGCTTTCAAACCTTTCGCCTGCCACTTGAATGGCTGTTGCATCGGCTCTTTCAAGAAGGCGTCGTTCCGGTGCAGATGACTTACGCCGGACGCAATTTCGACATCGTCGCGGGCGTGCTGGCATTGTTGTTTTTGTTGTGGAGCAAGTTCGGGCGTGTGCCGCGCTGGGCAATTTGGGGCTTCAACTTGATTGGCTTGGCACTGCTCATCAACATCGTCACGGTAGCGTTGCTCTCAGCGCCACTGCCGATTCGCCAGTTTTTCAACGAACCGGCGAATACGTTCGTGGCTTATTGGCCGTGGGTTTGGCTGCCGACGTTTTTGGTGCAGGCGGCGTTGTTTGGGCATTTGCTGGTGTTTCGCTGGTTGCGGCGAAACTGACAAACGCGAAGCGTGTCCGTAGCCCGACCGTAAGAGAGGGCTGCCTCAAGGATGCGCCCTTCGGTTTGCCTGTGCGCATTGTTATTGCAGCCCTCTCTTACGGTCGGGCTACGGACACGTTTCGCGCAACTGCATTCAAAGTTAGGCTTTCATGAGTTCATCTACTCCGGCGCTCGAAATGCGCCACATCAGC
>JANNUY010001193.1:0-10641 GCA_031414155.1 Acidobacteriota bacterium | reverse complement strand
GACGGTCGTTTCTTTATCATCGGGAGAGACCTCATTATAAGGCTCGGTGGGAATCGGGTTTTGCATCGGCGCAAGCGGCTGCCAGCGATAATGGGCATACTTGCGACCCGCCATATAAAGAGGGTGATTTTTGAGGAAAAGGGAAGCTGAAAAGGAAAATGTGGCTATTGTGTAAGGGGAGTAACAAGTCGTTTATGATGTGTGCCAATCCAAATGAACAGCGTGAGGAGGGAGCGGTTTATGGGTGAACCATCGTCGTTGTTCCGCCTGCTCTGGCGGAGGGCGGTGTCTTGTTTGACTAGAATAGCGACCGTGAACCAGGCGGGCGTACTACGTCTTACATCGGCCAGGGCGGCGAGTGCGGCTATCGCAAAGCGAAATTTCGCTGTCACAATTCGTTCATTCTGGCTGATCCGCAGGAAGCCTGGGTGTTGGATACAGCGGGCGCAGATTGGGCGGCGGTTAAAGTGCAAGGCGTGGACGATTTCAAATGCGCTTTTCCTCGGGCGCGAAATTGATTTGTGGGGATGGAGCTTTTCTGGCCTGGCGTGATTTTCACTGGCGAGAGGGCAAGCCCTGAATTAAAATTTTTCACCAAAGGGCAATTGCCCTTGCACTATCCAAGACATGGCTTCAATATACATTCGCGTTTCCGTGCCCATTACAGTTTTACTTTGAACGGGAAAAGCATATCAGTGAGCCGACGAAAGTTATGTTTGCTGAATCAGCAGTGTTAGCGACCTCGCATTGCCTCACACAGTGCAGTGACAGTTGCCCCTCATAAATTTTGGCAGGTGCAGCCAAAAGCAGGTTGTGAAAGCAACCTCAATGAATGCGAACTTCATCCTTACTCTGTGAATGGCAAGCCGGACTCTTTAAGTCGGAGTTACCGAGGGTTGTGCCGTTTGGTGATTCCTAAATCCCCGAAATTTTTTTGCCCAACTTTCTAGTTGGCTATCTTTTACGCAAAAGCATGTGACAGTTCCGTGGTTAAGACGCGCGGCGGGTGAATGGTCTTAGTGAATGATCTGGGTGGTAACGGAACGGCTCATCAGGAACACAGATATTTGGTCTGCAAATCCTGAAGTCACGACAACGCCCTACAACGTTCCTTGAGAATGTACCTGTAACTAGAAAGATCAGCGTACGTTTAGTGCTGACTGCGCACGAACGTTGAAACGATATTTGGATTAAAGGATTAAAGAAGGATGCAGTAACTAAAGGATGCAGTAACTATATGAAGCTGACGAACCAAAACCTACACACAAAACCCGCATTCCCGCTCTTACGCACACTTATGTTTTCAGCCGTCCTCCTCGGAGGCTTGAGCGTATGGGCGATCAACTCATCTACAACTCGACCCGCACTGGCTGTGTGGGTGAATCAGGCTGCGCAAGCGACCGGACAGGCTTCGCCCGTAGGCAAGCTGTTGACGGCAGCGGCGGCGCGCTTGACGCCGACAACAACGGTAGCCGGTGCGATTAGCGGCACAGTTTATCGCGATCAAAACGCCAACGGTTTGCAAGACCCCGCACAGGTCGGCCCGCCTGCCCGCGTAGCTGAAACTGGGGTAAGTGGCGTAACGGTCACCGCGTATAACGCAGCGGGGGTGAGCGTAGGCACTACGACCAGCAGCAGCGTGAATGGCACTTATACGATCAACACGAGCGACGCTGGATCGGGACCTTATCGCGTAGAGTTTACGGGTTTGCCCACCAGCCTTTTGTCAGGTCCGGCAGGCACGCAATCGGGTACGACAGTGCAGTTTGTTAATACGGTTCCTGCGACTGGTGTCAGCCTAGGCATCAACGATCCGTTAGATTATTGCCAAGTCAACCCGTTGTTGGCGACGCCCTGTTATGTATCGGGCAACCCGTTAGGGAATGGTTCAGCCAGCACAGGCGATGTATTAGTCAGCTTCCCTTACAACGCAGGCGCGACGACGGTCACGGATGGCACGACGGTTCCGCCGGGCGGCAATTCGCCCTTGCCGAAAAAGCTCGCCATGGGTTCGCAAATCGGCGCGACGTGGGGCGAGGCTTATCAGCGCACGAGTCGCACGCTCTTTGCCGCCGCAGTCACTCGTCGCCATTCGGGTTACGGCAACCTGGGCTTAGGTGGCATTTATGCGGTGACGAATCTGAATAACGCTACGCCGACCGTGACGCCTTTCATTGATCTCACCACCGTTGGCGTCAATCTGGGCACGCTGACAAATGCCACCCGCAATTTGCCCAACAGTGCGACGGACGCGAATGCGGATTCCGCCGCCTTCGATGCCGTAGGCAAAGTCGGCATCGGCGACTTGGATATTTCAGAAGACGGCAAGACGCTGTGGTTCACCAATCTCAATGACCGCAAGTTGTATTCACTTTTTATCAACGATCCGCCGACGACGCCGACCGCCGCGAACGTCGCGTCCTTTACGATTCCTACCAACGGTTGCTCCAACGGCGACTTCCGCCCGTGGGCGACGAAAGTTTATCGCGGTCGTGTTTATGTCGGTGGCGTATGCGCCAATCAGACTTCGCAAGTTCGCACCGATCTGAAAGCGACGGTCTATGAGTTCAATCCGGCGGGTGGCGGCACGTTCACGAACAAACTTGAGATACCGCTGAATTATAACAAGGGCATCACTTGGGCTTACGACGATCCGCTCGATCCGGTCAAACCGGCGACCGACCCGTTGCGCAACCAATGGAACGCCTGGACGAGCGATTTCTCGAAGCTCGTCATCATTCCGACGCGCATCGCTCCTACGCGTCGTTATCTGCTTTACCCGCAGCCGATTCTGGCCGATCTCGAATTCGACAACGACGGTTCATTGATTTTGGGCTTCCTTGACCGCACGGCGATGCAAAGCGGTTATTTGCAAGCTGATCCCAGCGGATCGGCGACGCCGCCTTGCGAAGGCATATCGGGCGGCGACCTTCTGCGCGCCTCTAACAATAACGGCACCTTCACGCTGGAAAACAACGGCACGGTCGGCGGCAATACCGGCGGTTCGGGCAACGGACAAGGCCCTGGCGGCGGTGAGTTTTATTTTGAAGAAGATTTCACGCTGAACGGCACACGTGTTCACCAAGAGAATACCTTGGGTGGGCTTTCCATTGTACCCGGTTCAACGCAGGTTGCGACGGTGGTCTTCGATCCGTTCACGATTCGTTCGGGCGGCGTGTTCTGGATGAACAACACGACCGGGAAAACCGACCGTCGTTATGAAGTGTTTGGGCAACCGGCTGATCCGAACCTGCCTAACGGTACGTTCGGCAAGTCAGCGGGCTTGGGCGATTTAGAAATCCTGTGCGATGCCGCGCCAATTGAACTCGGCAATCGCCTGTGGTTCGACTTTGACCGCGATGGCATTCAAGACCCCGGCGAAGGCGGCATTCCCAATGCCACCGTGCAACTTTACAAAAACAATCAATTGGTTGGCACGGCGACGACCGATCAAAACGGCAACTACTATTTCAACGATTCAAATGTCACGGGCGGTGTCTTGCCGAACATGGCCTATGAAATCCGCGTGAACAAAGGCCAACTCGCGTTGGCTAGCACGGTGTTGACGATGGCGGATGTGAACAGCGGAGCCAACAGCGACGCGCGCGATTCTGACGCGGCGATGAACGGCAACGTCGCGCTGATTCCGGTCACGACGGGAACGGCAGGCGACAACAATCACACCTATGATTTCGGCTTCCAGCCGCAACGCGTAGACCTCTCGCTCACCAAGGCTGTTACCAACGGCCCGTATGTCGCAGGCCAACAGATCACTTACACGTTGGTCGTAGCGAACGCGACGAACTGCGGCATCTATGGCCCTTGCTCGACGGCGACCGATGTCACGGTGCGCGACATTCTGCCCGCCGGCTTGACCTATCTTACTGCGAACCCCGCAGTTGAGTTTAGCAACGCGACCAGCACCTGGACGGTGGGAACGCTGGCTCCCGGTGCCTCGCGGATGATTACGATCACCGCGCGCATCAACGATGGCTTCAGCGGTTCGATTCGCAATTACGCGCAGGTGCAAACGCAGGGCGGATTCGCTGACGTAGATTCAGAGCCGGGCAATGGCAATCCTATTTTGCCGCCTGCCGAAGACGACGAAGCCGAAGTCACGATCAACGTGGCCCAACAGCGCGTTGACCTCTCGCTCATCAAATCGGTTGCCAGCGGCACTTATGCGCCGGGGTCACAGATCACTTATACCCTGATGGTCTCGAACGCCGTGAATTGCGGCAACTTTGGGCCTTGTGGCAATGCGACGAATGTGAGCATCCGCGATGTGTTGCCGAGCCAGTTGACGTTTGTCAGCGCGAACCCGGCAGCGGCTTTCAATGCGAATACCTGGACGGTTGGCAATTTGAATGCAGGCGCTTCGGCTTCGTTGACGATTACGGCGACTATCAATGCGGGGGTGGTCGGCAACATTCGCAACTACGCGCAGGTGCAAACGCAGAATGGCCCGACGGATATTGACTCGACGCCGGGCAATAATCTGAATGGCCCGCCAGTAGAAGACGATGAAGCCGAAGTGACGATCAATGTTGGCTCGGTGAGCATTGGCGATTTCGTATGGCTCGATAAAAACGGCAACGGTTGCCAAGACCCTGATCCGCTCGAAGCGGGCATTGCAGGCGTAGTCGTTACGTTGCTGCGCGGCGACGGGTCAACCCATTCGCAACAAACGACGGGTGCGAATGGCAAGTATCTGTTTGAAAACCTGCCTGCCGGTTCTTATCGCGTCAAATTCGGCGCACCTGCCGGTTACGTCGTCACGCGCCGTAACGTCGGCCTATGCGGTGGCGATAAAGACAGCGACATTGATCCGGTGACGGGTGAAACCAATACGGTTTCACTGAATCCGGGAACGACCAACCTCGACCTTGACGCGGGACTTTATTTGCCTGCCTCGTTGGGCGATATGTTGTTCCTCGACGCCAATCGCAACGGCATTATGGATGGCGGCGAGACGGGCATTAACGGTGTTACGGTGATGTTGCTCGATGCCAACGGAAACGTGATTGCTAACACGACCACGGCCACGACTGCGGCTGGCAGCGGCAAATACAGCTTCAACAATCTCGCGCCGGGCAATTACAGCGTAATGTTCAACGGCTTACCGGCTGGATTCATTTACACGCTACGTGATCAGGGCGGCAATGAATCGCTTGATAGTGACGTTGATCCTGCCAATGGCAAGACGGCGCAAGTAATGTTGATGTCGAGTCAGACTTACCTCGATCTCGACGCGGGCGCTTATCCGCGCATTGACCTTTCATTGACGAAGACAGTTAGTCCGGCTGCGCCTTACGTCACCGGTCAGGCGATCACTTACACGATCACCGTCAGCAATGCCGCAGGCTTTGCGCAAGCGACGGGCGTGACAGTGAGTGACGTATTGCCCAGTGGCGTGAGCTTCACGGGCGCAACGCCTTCGCAAGGCAGCTTCGATAACGCGACGGGTACGTGGACGGTTGGCACGTTGGCATCAGGCGCTTCGGCGACGTTGCAAATTGCGACGACCGTTACAGCGACCAACGGAGCCATTACCAATTGCGCACAAGTGCAAACGGCGAATGAGTTCGATGTTGATTCGACGCCGGGCAACGGCACTGCCAACTCGGAAGACGACGCGGCTTGCGTGACGATCAATATCGTGACCGCTTCGCTTGGTGATTTTGTTTGGGTAGACCTCAACGGCAACGGTTGTCAGGACGCAAGCGAACCTGGTTTGCCGAATGTCGTGGTGACCTTGTTCCGTGGCAACGGTACGCAAGTCGCGCAAACGACGACGGGAGCCGATGGCAAATACCTGTTCAGCAATCTGACGCCGGGCAGCTATTACGTCGTGTTTGGGCAACCGTCGGGTTACAGCTTCACTGCTACGAAAGGTTGCAACAACGATGCGACCGATAGCGACGCGGCGGCGAACGGGCAGACTGCTACCGTGACGCTGGCTGACGGCGAAAACAATCGCAATGTTGACGCAGGCGTTGTGCAAGGCGCTTGCATCAAGGGCTTCGTATACGTGGATGCCAACGACAACGGCATCAAGGAAGCGACCGAAGCCGGTATCGGCGGCGTTACGATTACATTGACCGGAACCGATGCCAACAACAATGCGGTGACGCGCTCGACCACCACGGCGGCTGATGGCTCATACGAGTTCTGCGGCTTGGCACCGGGCACTTACAAACTCACCGAAAACCAGCCCGTCGCCTATCTTGATGGCAAAGACACGGCGGGTTCGCTGGGCGGCACGGTGACGAACGATATGATCGCTAACATCGTCGTCACTTCGGGTGTGATGGGAATCAATTACAACTTCGGTGAATTGCAAACCTTCGACTTGACGATCAGCAAAGACCACGTCGGCAACTTCCAATCGGGAGCTTCCAGCGAAACTTACATCATCCGTGTGACCAATCTCGGCCCTGGTTCAGCGCCTGCGCCGATCACGGTGACGGACGACCTGCCCGCTGGCATGACCTATCAGGGCTTCTCGGGCGCGAACTGGACGTGCAGCGGTGGCGTAGGTGCGAGCAATGTCAATTGTACTTACAACGGCCCGGCGGTCGCGGTGAATGCGATTTTGACGCTCAACATTCGCGTGAAGCTCTCCAGCACCATTCAATGCACCGTCGTGAACGTGGCGCGGGTCAGTGCGACGGGAGACAACAACCCGAACAACAACATCGCCCGCGATACGACCAAGATTGACGGATGCACGATGGTTCCGCCGCCGGTGCCTGGTTTGCTTGAATGCCCAGGCTCAATTTTGATCTTCCCGGTTTACACGTCTGATGCGACCAGCCCCAGCCGTGAAAACACGAAGATCACTATCACGAACACTGATTCCTTGCGGCCTGCGTTCGTACATCTATTCTTTGTGGACGGAACGTCTTGCTCAGTGGCGGATAGCTTTATCTGTCTGACGCAAAGCCAGACGATGTCCTTCCTCACTTCCGACGTTGATCCGGGGACGATGGGTTACATCGTGGCAGTGGCGACCGATATGAACGGTTGTCCGACACAAAACAATAGACTCATCGGCGATGAGTTCGTGAAATTTGCGTCAGGCCATTACGGCAACTTGCCGGCGGAAAGCTACAAGGCGTTGCAACCGGTTGTATGCGATCCGGCGGGTAACTCGGCGGTAATCAATCTGGATGGTACGGCTTATGAACGTCCGGCGCGGGTGTTGGCGGCCTCTTCGATTCTGAGCCGTGGAGATGGCAACATCACGTTGCTGACGGTGATGCGTACGGGCGGTAACCTGTTCAACACTGCCGGAACCATCGGCACGCTCTTCGGGATTCTTTACGATGATTCAGAGAGCGCTTCGAGTTTCAATCTCGCAGCCAGCAGTTGCCAGATCAAACGCATTCTGTCTGACACCGAACCGCGCACCGTGCCTCGTTTCTCGACGGCTATCGGAGCGGGACGCTCAGGCTGGATGAAGTTCTGGTCAGGCGCTGATGTCGGCATTGCCGGTGCAGTCTTCAACTATAACCAGAACGCGGGATCGGCCACCGGAGCCTTCTCTGGCGGGCGTCTGCTGCACAAGCTGAGATTGGGTCAGGATGCTTACACCATCCCGGTCTTCCCGCCGACTTGTTAGTTTTAAGTTGGTTGATTCAGATCAAAGCCGCGAGTGAATGCATTTTCACTCGCGGCTTTTTTTGTTAAACGCTGCGTTGCGATATTGCAGTGACAACCACCCACGCTGCACAATGGCTACGCAATAAGCATTACCCATTCCGTCAAAGAATCCATCAAAAAAAGAGGGCTTTCACCATGAATTCATCGCAAACACGTCGTCAGTTTTTAAGCGCGGCTGGCTTGGCTGTCGCTGGTATGTCCGCGCGCTCTTATGCGCGCATTCTCGGCGCGAACGCTCGCATACGCCTCGGCGGCATCGGCCCCGGCGACCGCGGCAGCGGACGCCTTGTCACAGCGCAAAAACTCGGCGCAGACATTGTCGCACTTTGCGATGTGAACAAAGGCTTGCTCGCGCAAGCGCAAGCCAAGCTGACCGGTCAGATCGAGAAGACTTACGTTGATTATCACGAATTGCTTGCGCACAAAGATTTGGACGGCGTGATTATCGCTACGCCCGATCATTTGCATCACGATTGTTTGTTGGCAGCGGTGAAAGCGGGCAAAGACGCTTACGTTGAAAAGCCGCTCGCGCGCACCATCGAAGAAGGCGAACACATCGTCGCTTCGGTCAAGGCTACGAAACAGATTGTGCAAGTCGGCAATCAACGGCGCAGCGGCGAACACTTCCAGAAAGCGCGCGACATCGTCGCTAGCGGCGCGATTGGCGAGATTCGTTTCGTACGCGTCTGGGATTTTCGCTATCGTCCGGTTGACCCTTACATCAAGCGCAGCAAAGACCAATCATTGTTTGCGCCTGAGTTGATTGACTGGCCGCGTTTTCTCGGCAAAGCGCCGAAGCGCCCATACGATGCCAAGCGCGCTTCGGGCTGGCGTTGGTATTGGGATTACGCGGGCGGTTTGATGACCGACATCGGCCCGCACTGGCTTGACGTAGCCATGTGGATCACCGGTTGCGACGGCCCGCGCTCGGTCGTCTGCAACGGCGGCAAATATCAAAATATGGATTGGGAAACGCCCGACAACGTACACGCGATTATGGATTGCGGCACCTTCTCGCTCGTGTTCATGGTGCAATTCATGAACGGGCAGGAATCGGACGGCGGCGCGTTTTACGGGTTGGAAGGCAGCATTGTGCAAGAGAACCATCGCAACCTGATGGTGCGTTACGACAAGCAACGCAAAGAGGTCGAGACGTGGCCCATTAAGGATGAGAATACGCCGCACATGCAAAACTTTCTGGATTGCATGCAAAGCCGTAAGCAACCGCGTTCGCCCGTCGAACTTGCCAGCCGCGTTATCATCGGCGCGCATCTGGCGAATGAAGCCTATCGTTCGGGGCGCAAAGTGAATTGGGACCCGGCCAATGGGAAACGGGCATAAAGGACAATGATGAAACAACTCTCTTATCGCTATTGGCTCTGTGCTTTGTTGTGCGTTGGGGCTGTAAGTTTGCTTGCGCAAGCGCAACCTGCAAAACGCAAACTCAACGTACTTTTCATCGCTTCCGATGATTTGAATAACGATCTTGGCACTTACGGGCATCCGTTCATCAAGACGCCCAATCTCGACAAACTGGCGCGGCGCGGCGTGCGGTTTGATCGTGCGTACAATCAATTTCCGCTGTGCAGCCCCAGCCGCACTTCGTTGCTGACGGGTTTGCGGCCTGACACGACGACGGTTTATGACCTGCAAAAGCATTTTCGTTCGGTCATCCCCGATGTCGTCACTCTGCCACAACTCTTTCAACGCAACGGATATTTCGCCGCCCGCGTAGGCAAGCTGTATCACTACGGCAACCCCGGCCAGATCGGTACAGATGGCTTGGACGACGCGCCTTCGTGGAATGTGCGCATCAATCCGCGCGGCATTGATAAAGATGAAGAGCCGCTCATCACGAATCACACCAAAACCGGCTTGGGCAGTTCGCTTTCGTTTTACGCTTCGCCCGCGCCTGACGAAGCGCACACCGACGGCAAGGTCGCGCTCGAAACCATCAAGCTGCTCGAAGCCAATCAAGACAAGCCCTTTTTCATCGCCGCCGGTTTCTATCGTCCGCATTGCCCTTACGTCGCGCCGAAAAAATACTTCGATCTTTACCCGCTTGAAAAAATCGCCGCGCCTTCGTTCAAGCCCGAAGACTGGGACAGCGTTTTGCCTGCTTCCAAGTGGATGGCAAAAGCGCATTTCGGCACGACGCCGCAACAGCAACGTGAAGCCATTCAGGCTTATTACGCTTCGATCAGCTTTCTCGACGCCAACGTAGGCCGCCTGCTCGATGCACTCGACCGTTTGAAACTCACCGACAACACGCTGATCGTGTTTTGGAGCGACCACGGCTATTTGCTTGGCGAACACGGGCAATGGATGAAACAGACTTTGTTTGAAGGCGCGGCGCGTAATCCGTTGTTGATCGCGGGGCCGGGCGTCAAAGCCAATCAGGCTTCGCCGCGTACGGTTGAGTTTGTTGATCTTTATCCGACGCTGGCTGATGTGTGTGCTTTGACTGGCGCGCCGACCAACTTGCCCGGACGCAGCCTGCGTCCCTTGCTCAAGAACGCCAAAGCCAAATGGGACAAGCCCGCGCTCACGCAAGTCAGGCGAGCAGGCGGCGCGAACGCGGCTAGTCCGTTTATGGGTTACAGCATTCGCAACGAACGTTACCGCTACACCGAATGGGACGAAGGCCGCAAAGGCACGGAGCTTTATGATTACGACCGCGACCCCAACGAATTGAAAAACCTCGCGGCTGAAGCGAGCTATGCGAAGACGGTCGAGCAGATGAAACGGTTGTTAAATCAGGCGCGCGGACTGCATTGAAGCGGTCACTGAAACGGCTTATAAATGATTGGGGGAGATAATTATGGCAACAACCCTTTCACTACCGATGACCATTGAGTCACACCAGTTTTTGGATTGGGTCAACCTTACTTTGCACCGTGAGATTGCTGCGCGTTTGCAGGCGGATGCGGAAACGTTGTTGGAGCGAGCGCGGCAAAATATCCAACGTTGGAAGCC
>JANNUY010001192.1:0-4881 GCA_031414155.1 Acidobacteriota bacterium | reverse complement strand
ACTACAGAGCCGTCTGCATGCAGGTCAAGTGTCAGGCGGTCAGTGCCATCCGTGACAAGACCGAAGCGCGCGCTGTTATGCGCAAGACCATCGAACGGCTGCGCACCAATCTCATTGCGGGGCAGACCTTCATCGGCAGCGAATTGAAACTCGTAGTCTTGCCCGAATATTTTTTGACGGGCTTTCCGGCAGGCGATGGTTTGTCGGCGTGGGCTGACAAGGCTGCGCTTGAAATGAACGGCGCTGAATATGAAGCCCTCGGCAAACTCGCGCAGGAAAGCAAAGTCTATCTGAGCGGCAATGCTTATGAACTCGACGGGAATTTTCCCGGCTTATATTTTCAAACTTCGTTCGTCATCGCGCCGTCGGGCGACGTGATCTTGCGTTATCGCCGGTTGAATTCAATGTTCGCGCCTACGCCGCACGATATGTGGGATCGCTATTTGGGCGTCTATGGATTGGAAGGCGTTTTTCCGGTTGCTGATACGCCCATCGGCAAACTGGCTTGCATCGCGTCAGAAGAAATTCTTTATCCCGAAGTCGCGCGTTGCCACGCGATGCGCGGGGCTGAAATCTTTTTGCACTCTTCCTCGCAAACCAACGAATCCACCAAAGCGGTCAAAGAAGTTTGCACGGTCGCGCGTGCCATCGAGAATTGCGCTTACGTGGTTTCGACCAATTCCGGTGGATATGACGGCACGGCGATTCTTCCTGCTTCGACCGACGGCGGCTCGAAGATCGTCAATTATGAAGGGCTGGTGTTGACTAAAACCGGGCAAGGCGAATCAATGTCGGCGACGGCAGAAATTGATTTAGCTGCGCTGCGCCGCTTTCGCACGCGACCGGGCATGGAAAACTTGATCGCACGCCAACGCTTTGAGGCTTACGCGGCGAGTTACGCACAGCATCATCATTATCCGGTGAATAACTTCCCTGAGACTGTGCCTGAACGTAGTCATTTCATTCAAACGCAACGCGCGACGATTGATCGTTTGTTGAAAGACGGCGTGTTGCAAAACTGAGTCTTGCTGTCACCACAGTTCACGGTTAGGCTTACGCCGCAATTCCATCAACACAATTTCTGGCAATTCAATTTCAGGAGACCAATCCAATGAACACATCCGCAAAGGTGTTGCTCGCGCTAAGTCTGGTTGCTGCGACTTGGGCTTGCGACACGGTGAAAAAAGACGAAAGCGCAGAACTCGCGCAAAACAAAACTGCCCCGATCAATTCCGTAACGACTATGAAAGCAAATCCTACTTGGGCTAAAGCGCTGTTCGGCAAAACCGCCGACGGACGTGACGCAGATATTTTCACGCTGACCAATGCCAATGGCACTGAGGTTCGCTTGACGAATTACGGCGGCTATCTGGTTTCGATCAAGACGAAAGATAAAGCGGGCAAGTTCGATGACGTGTTGCTTGGTTCAGACAAGCTTGAAGGCTACACCGGCCCGAACCCTTCGCTCGGCTGTCTCGTAGGTCGTTATGCCAACCGCATTGGCAAGGGCGAATTCACATTGAACGGAAAGACTTACAAGCTGTTCATCAACAACGGCCCTAACTCCTTGCATGGCGGCAAAGAGGGTTTCAACCGCAAACTCTGGACGGCGAAGGAAGTCAAAAAAGACGGAGCCGTCGGCGTCGAGTTGAGTTACTTGAGCAAAGACGGCGAAGAAAATTATCCAGGCAATCTCAATGTGACCGTGACTTATTGGTTGAACAACGAAGACGAAGTCGTGATGGATTACGCCGCGACGACTGATAAAGACACGGTCGTCAATTTGACCAACCACGCTTATTTCAATTTGGCCGGACAAGGCAATGGCGACATCCTCAAACACGAAGCGATGATCAACGCTACGCAATTCACACCCGTTGACAGCACGTTGATTCCGACGGGCGAACTCAAATCGTTGGCTGGCTCGCCGCTCGATTTCAGCAAGCCGACGGCGTTCGGCGCGCGCATTGACGACGAGAAAGATCAACAGATGGTTTTTGGGAAAGGTTACGATCACAACTACGTGATCAATAAACCGCCGGGCGAAATGGGCAAGGCTGCGCGCGTCGTCGAACCGACTTCGGGCCGCATGTTGGAAGTGCTGACGACCGAACCCGGCGTGCAGCTTTACACCGGCAATTTTCTCGACGGCAAATATGTCGGCAAAGGCGGTAAGACCTATCCGCGTCGTTCGGGCTTTTGTTTAGAGACGCAACATTTCCCCGATTCGCCGAATCATCTGACGTTCCCTACGACGACGTTAAAAGCGGGCGAATCGTTCAAGAGCAAGACCATTTATAAATTCTCGGTTGTCGCACAAAGCTGAAAACCATGAAGTTAGCGATATTGGTTTTGTTAGCGGCGGCGGTTTTTTCACTTGCGTGTCAGCAGGCTGAAAACGCGCCGCCGCAATTGCCCCAACAACTCAAAGCGATTGAAACGCCAGTGATGGCTGAAATGGAAATGCCGCCATCACTGGCTCTGGTCGCTGCCGTTCAACTTGCCAAGATCATTAACGTAGAGAACTCGCAAGCAGCGGAATTGCGATTGGCTCCGCTCAGTCTGAAAAAGCGATTGCCATCACGCGCCGAGGTTTTGCTGATTCCTTTATCTGTTCCTTTATCTGGCGAACTCGCTGCTGTGCGTACGCAAGTTTTGCAAGTCTCGCCGACTGAAAATCCGTGCAGCGATGCCTTGCCCAAACTTTATGAAACCGAACTCAGACCGATTAAAGATAAGTCGTGGCTGAATGCGACTGCGCCTTTTGACGTGTGCGTAATTTATCCCGCACTCGCCTCGGCACGTTCGCTGAAAGTGGATGGGTTGCTCGCCGCGCAACTTCCGTCCAAAGTGAATCTCGCCAACCTCACTGCCGCGCTCGACACCAACAACGACGAGCAACCCGATGTCTTGTTGGTCGAATATTGCTGCGATAAACCGCAAGTTGACCGTAAGTCCTGCGACCTAACCTGTTCAGCCGTTTATGTGCGTGACGCCAAAGGCCAATGGCGCATTGCCGAAACGCAAACTCCTTGCTGACGAATTTGAAGACGCACCATAAGTGATTGCGTAATATGGCGGCGATTGAGCGCGACCACAAGATATGCCATAGCTGTCTCGCTTTACTGGAAAATCTTCGATAAAGGCCGTAGTTCACTTTTACAAATGGTGTCCGTTGTCTATACTCCGCTCGCTTCAAACGAAAACACCATCATTAACAGCGAGTGGGCAATGACGAATGCGCAAGTCGTGCGCGGTTTCTTTATCCCAGAAAGAAAATGAACAACGTCAGAACACACCTGAAGTTGATTTCCCCCCTTCTAAGAAGTTACAGCAGTACCAAAAGCCGATACCACTACCACGGTCTTTTCACTACAGATAACCACTGCGTACCCCACGACGATTCGCAATCCCAACTTGCATTAACGTTGGCAGCGCGTGCGACTGATGCCCATTTGCACAGCACGCGGCGGCTGTCTTTTCAAAATTAATTTAGGAGCGCTGAGATGAGTAACATAATCAAGCTGATTCTCGGTGTGTGTTTGCTGGTATTTGCTTACGCCCACTGTTGCACAGGGATGGGGCAAATGACCGCAACCGCACCAGCAGCCGTCGCCACTACGGCAGCTTTAGCAAGTGTGCCACCTGCGTTTGCCGCGAACTGGAAGAGCGGCAAAGTCGTGTTGGATGGTTTATTGCCGAACGAAGACAGCCGCAAGCGTCTGTTGGCGCGCGCCATCGAACTGTATGGCGCGAACGGATTCGAAGATCAAAAGTTGCGCGTCAGCGGCGCTGAAGCTAATGCCAACGTGCAAAATCCGGCGGGCTGGAGCGATTGGGCCGTAGCCCAGTTGCAAGCCCCTGATCGCATGAAAAAGCTGAACGCCAACCTGCCCGACGGCGCAGGCATCGCTCTTACCGATAAAGAACTGACGGTGCGCGGTGTGTTGCCGGACGAAGCTACGCACAGCAAGTTGTTTCAGGAACTCACGGCGGCGTTGCCCGCTTCGGTGAAACTGAATGACCTCACGACGATTTTGGGCAATATGCTCAATGACAATCAACTCGTCGCGCAAGGCGAATTTAATCGCGCCGTCATCAACGGCATCGAGTTCGCGGTCAATAAGTTTGATGTGACTTCCAAAGACCCTGAGAAGAATGCCGCCACGGTCAGCGCCGTTGCCGAAGTGCTGAAAAAATATCCTGACATTAAAGTAGCAATCAACGGGCACACCGATTCAGACGGCGGATTGGCTCCGAATATGTTGTTGAGCACACGCCGCGCCAGCGCCGTGCGACAAGCCTTGATCGCTCAGGGAATCGTCGCCGACCGCCTGAACGCACAGGGATTCGGACCGAACCAGCCCGTCTCTGATAACAGCTCGCTTGATGGCAAGGCGCGCAACCGGAGGATTGATTTCAAAGTCGTCGCCGAAACCAGCAACGTGACGGCTAAATAACCAAAGGGGGAATAAATACATGTCTACATTATCTAGTTGGTGGTGCCTGATTCCCATTCTTGCGGGACTCTGGTTGTTGTGGGACGCGCTGCGCGGTTTATTGGGTGGCGCGGCTCCGAAAGAAGACGCCGCGCTGAAAAGCAAAATCGTGGCCTATGAACGCGACCTCGACACGGCGCGTGCCGAATTGCGCCGCCACAAAGACGAAGTCACGAGCATGCGCGCCGATTTCGATACGACCAAGGCGTCGTTGAAAGAAAAAGATTCGCTGATTAGCGGTTACGAAACGAAGTTGGCCGCTGCCGTTGCGGCAGCCGCTGCCGTTACGGTCGGAGCGACTCAACTCAAATCCAAAGATGATGAAATCGCTTCGCTCAAAGCCGCGATTGAAACGTCGAAACTCAAACTGAAAGAAGCTGAA
>JANNUY010001191.1:0-3730 GCA_031414155.1 Acidobacteriota bacterium | reverse complement strand
CATGGCGTGGAAGATTCCGGGTCGCGTAGGCGATTCGCCACTCATCGGTTGCGGCCTTTACGTTGACAACGAAATCGGCGCGGGCGGTTCGACCGGACGCGGCGAAGAGTGCATTTATATCAACGGCGGCCACACGATTGTTGAGATGATGCGGCAAGGCAAGTCGCCCACCGAAGCCTGTCTCGAAGCCCTCAAGCGCGTGTCGGCGCGTTACGGCCACAACCAAGATGAGTTGAAAAAGTTCGGCTTGAATTTTTACGCGCTTAACAAGAAAGGTGAGTACGGCGCGGCTTCGCTTTGGTCTGGTGGCAAAGTTACGGTACACGATGGCAAGGAAGCGAAGGTCATTGAGGCGGCTTATCTTTACGAACGGAAATAGCGGGTTTCGGTTTTGCCGTTGAAGAAAGGGTTTTCGCCACAAAGAGGCACAAAAACCACAAAAGGAATTCAGACAGTAAATTTCTTTTTGTGGCTTCTGTGCTTCTTTGTGGCGAAAACCCTTTTCGCTTTTGGCTAGTCTTGAGCGCTTAAAGTGTGGTGCGCACAAACAGCGCCGGATTATCAATTCCTTTGGCAAACAGATACACACGTCCGCTGACATTGGCGGCGGCGAGCGGACGATCAGTCGAGCCTGCGTTGGGCAGCGTAACCCAACCGCTCCAGGTGCCGGTGCGGCTCGCTACGTTGACTTGCGGCGCGTTGGTGTCAGGCACTTTGCTGAAAACGAAAAGCTGTTGATTGGCGGCGACAGCGGTGATGGCATCGTTGGTTCTTCCTGCCCCCGGCAGTTCTGCCCACGGTTGCCAGAATCCATCCACTGAACGAGCTTTGACCAGAATGCGGCGCGAAGTCAGCCCCTTAATAAAGATATAAAGCTCATCCTGAAAGCTCGCTACCATGGGCGTCACATTGGTGCGACCGCCGCCGGGCACTTGATACCAGCCAGTCCAGATTCTGCCGCCGGGCGCGAGTTCGTTGAGATAGATGCTTTGGTCTTGCCCTAACGCGCACACCACCAATCGGCCATTCACAATCGCCGTCGAGACGCCGGTATTCGTCACAAACTCGCCGGGCACGTCGCGCCACGGTTCTTCGGTGAATTCGTTTTGAATGTCAGAAAACACGCGGCAGGCAATGCGTCCGTCGTTGCGCACGCCAAAGCCGTAAACCAGTGCGTTGTGTTGACAGGCCGAAAGCGCGTGCGGCGTCACGAGACTTTCGACGGGCGTAATCGGTTCTTCCCAATCGCCCCAGCGTCCATCGGGATCGTTGCGCCGTTGCAGTCGTTTGGCGACGACGCCGCGCGCACGATTAGTCATCAGCACCAAGTCGCCATAAACATCCGCGGTCGCTGCCGGGGCTTGTTGCGTAGTGATGTTGCCCGGCACGGCATCCCAATTATTCCAATCAGGCAAGACGGGTTCGCTGACAGCAAAACAGCCTTGCTCTAATTCAGTGCCTTGAATGTTGAATCCCGCCGAAGTCCAGCGTCCGGGGACGCGCGCGACTTGTTGTTGCAAATAGCGGGTTCCGTCCCATTGCACTTCATAAAGCTCGCCAGTCATTTCGTTGACGATGACGAGGCGACCCAGGCGATTCAAGAATTGCGAGGCGCTCACAGTCAGAATGCGATTGTCGCGTTCGCGCTCAAAGCTGAGTTGCGTTTGATAATAAGTGCCACCGCGTGGCGGCACGAAACTCAGGTCTTCGGCGGAATAGCCGATGTCGGCCAGCAAAGTAATCGCTCCGTCACTATTGATCGCAAAAATCTTGCCGCTGTCTATGTCGTTGTCGCCATAACCTTCTACGCCGACGAGCAGGTGTTTGCCCAACGGGCCAAACGTAGCGGGTGCGACCACTGCGCCCTCAAGCCGCTTGCTTAATGAAATCAAGCGTTCGGTTTGCCCTGCGCCGTCAACCAACACTACGTCGCCGATGGTGGTCACGGCGATTAAGCGTCCGCCGAACATTCCTTCGGTGTCGAAAGTCAGCGCGCCCCACAAAGCCCACTGCCCAAATTCGCTGAACACGTCATCCAGCACTTCGCCCGTGGCCGACAGCCGCGAGATTTGCGTAGCGGGGCCGCGCCCTACAAAAATTTCGCCGGGAGTGAATCCGGCTGCGATCACAAAATCATTGGCGGGGACGACGACGGTTTTCGATTCCACCGAACGATACATCAAGTAACCTTCGGCAAAAGGCGCGCGACGACCATTGCGCTCGACGCGGTTCATGATTTGTATGCGTGATGCTGAATCTGCGTGATAAGGCGAGAGCGATACGATTAGCGCATCGAGTTGCGGATGATAAGCGATGCCTTTGGGGTTCACCGTTTCGCCCGGACGCACCGCGACATCAAAATCGCCGCGCGGGTTCAGAATTTCAGTGAACTGATAAGGCATGCTCGATGGCGGCATGACGGTGGCGAGCGGCGTGGCATTGATTTCTGGCATGGGCGGCTTTCCTTTGATGCTTTCTTATTAGGGCTTACGCAAAGAACAAAGAATTTAGCCACGAATTACACGAATTAACGCGAAGGCAATAATTGATTCGTGAACATTGGTGTTAATTCGTGGCGAAATTTTCTTTTTGCGTAAGTCCTACTTATTATAATGGCGTACGTTTGGCGGCCCATTTCACGGCATTCACCAACATCGTTTGATAGCGCGTGTCATTCCACACGGCTGAGTTGTGGCCGGGTTCGCTATAAAAAACGCGGCCTTTGCCATAAGTGCGATACCACACCAGCGGGAACGAATCGGGTTTAACGTTGGCATTGCCTTCGACCGCGTGAATGCCTTTGACGCCTTTTTTCGTCATATCAGTTTTGGCGATGTCCATGCTCATCACGACTTTGCAATCTTTCGCGTTGAATTGCTTGTATTGGTAAGTCTCTTCCAGCCATTCAAACGAATCTTCAAAGTGCTGAGTGAGCGGAAACGCCTTGTCGTCTTTGCGTACAGTGACTTTGGTGTTCGATGTCCACGGATGCCCGTCGAAATAACCGCCGATCAATGAGCCATACTCTGCCCATTTATAAAACGTATCGGTCGCGCTGTGGATGCCGATGAAGCCTTTGCCGTTCTTGATGAAATCGAGGAACAACTGCTTTTGCCCATCCGACCACGGCAGTTCGCCGGTGGTGTAAAAGATCAACACGTCTACGTTTTTCAGATTTTCGGCATTCATCACGCTGACAGAGTCTTGTGAGATGGTGACTTCAAAACCGTTTTTCGCGCCGAGTTCCTGCATGATCTTTTCAGACTCAGGCAACACGCCGTGTTTGAAGCCTTTGCTTTCGGTGATATAGGTCACGCGCAATTTCTTTTGCGCCAGAACCGTCAGGCTCGAACCCAGCATGGTCAAAGCCAGTAAAACAAAGAGGGTGCGTTTCATTAAGTGGTCTCCTAAGAAGTCTGAGTTTGCATACATCCGGCTACTCCGGTTAATTAGAGAGCGCTACGTCTTCCGATGACGATTGCTTCACGATAAATAAGGCATTCCGTGTCCCTTCCTCAAGGCGGTCAAATTCGGAGTTGTAAGTATGTTGTAAGTCAGCGGGCCAAAAGATAAGCCAATCAATAAATCGGAACAACTCAATCACCGCGCGTTTGTCTTAACCCTGACTGTAAAGCCGCTAATTCGGGTTGTGGTCTAAAGCTGTATTGCTAGAGCAAAAACTAAGATGTTTAACCATAGTCTTCGCCGCCGCGCGGCGGTTGAATTTAGG
>JANNUY010001190.1:0-2551 GCA_031414155.1 Acidobacteriota bacterium | reverse complement strand
GTTCAGAATCGTCCCCCAATCGTCTTATGAGGCGTGGCACAAGCAAGCCGCTTGTGCCACAATTCTGCTGCTCTTAAATCATTCAACAAGCAGTATCACTTTTTGGCAGTAACGACTCGCGTTGCCCGTTTATGCGTACACTCGATCTGACCATTCTCGTCGCCTATCTCGTGGGAACCGTGCTGTTCGGCATGTGGTTCTCGAAAAAGCAAAGTAACGTCAAAGACTATTTCACCTCGAGCGAACAGGTGCCGTGGTGGGCGATTATGGCTTCGGTGGTTTCAACTGAAACCAGCAGCCTGACTTTCGTCAGCGTACCGGGTTTTGCCTTCACCGGGAACTTCACGTTTTTGCAGTTAGTGATCGGCTATTTGTTCGGACGGATGGCGGTGACGATCATCTTTGTGCCGCTCTATTTTCGCGGCGAATTGATGACGGTTTATCAGTTGCTCGGACAGCGGTTCGGCAGCGGTGTGCGGCGCGCGGCTTCGTCGTTGTTTTTGCTGACGCGCAGCATTGCCGATGGCTTTAGGCTTTATCTCACCGGCTTGGTGTTAGCCGCCGTCGTACTGGCTTTGCCGGGCGCTGAAACGACGGCGCGTGCCTGGTTTCCTTCGATGACCCCTACGATCACCATCATTGTTTTTTCGGTGTTGGTGATGGGCATTGCCACCGTGATCTTTTCTTACTTCGGCGGCATTGACGCCGTCATCTGGACGGACGTGACGCAACTTGGCATTTATCTGGTCGGTGCTTTTGTCGCTGCTTACATCCTGCTCGGCAAAATTTCAGGCGGATGGAACGAAGTGCTTTCGGTGGGTTCAGCGGCAGGCAAGTTTACGCTTTTTGATTTCACATGGAGCATCACCAAAAGTTATACGTTCTGGTCAGGGCTGATTGGCGGAGCCTTTTTGACGACGGCGACGCACGGAACCGATCAGTTGATGGTGCAACGCTATTTATGCGGCGCGACGCCACAAGCCGCGCGTAAGGCCTTGTTGGTCAGCGGTGTGGTCGTCTTCGCGCAATTCACTTTGTTCTTGCTGATCGGCGTGATGCTTTATGTGTTTTATACGAACTATGCGAGCGGCGAGACGACAGCCTTTTTGGTGGATGGACGCATTCGCGGTGACCGCGTCTTTCCGCATTTCATTGTGAACCATTTGCCGCCCGGCATAGTGGGTTTAGTCATTGCGGCGATTGCGGCGGCGGCGTTCACTTCATCGCTCAATTCGCAAGCGGCGACGACGATGGCTGATTTTTACATGCCGATGACCGAGGGGAAAAAATCGCAGGCGCATTACATCTCGGCTTCCAAGTTTTTCACGGCGCTGTGGGGAGTCGTGCAAATCACGACCGGAATGTTCGCGGCGTTCTATCTCGAACGCAGCATGGTAGATCAAGTGTTGGATATTCAGTCGTTCACGAACGGCGTGATTCTCGGCATCTTCTTTTTGGGCACTTTCACGAAGCGCGTGCAATCAGGGGCAGCCACCGTCGGCATCATTGTCGGAGCCGCCGTGATGCTTTACGTCAAATTCCGCACGCCGATTTCGTGGCAGTGGTATGTGTTGATCGGTTCGCTGACGACCTTTGCGACTGGTTGGTTGGCGAGTTTCATTTTTGCTGCGCCCCAGACTTCTGATTCGGCTAATTCAATGAAAGGCGTTTGACCTCAATCTTTCCCCCACCAAACATTCTTAGCCATAATTGAATAACTTATGTGCGGCATTATCGGATTCATCAATAACGACAAACAGCAACAAGCTGACCAAGGCATCGCCCGTGCGATGAATGCCGCCATCATCCATCGCGGCCCGGACGATGAAGGTTTCTATTTCAACCAACACGTCGCCCTCGGCATGCGCCGCCTTTCGATTATTGACGTAGCGGGCGGCCACCAACCCATCAGCAACGAAGACGGTTCGATCTGGGTCGTATTCAACGGCGAGATTTATAACTTCCCCGAATTGCGCGCGCGCCTTCTTCAGCAAGGCCACACGCTGCGCACACAGAGCGACACCGAAACCATCGTGCATCTCTATGAGGAATACGGCGATGAATTGGTTCAGCATCTCAACGGAATGTTCGGCTTCGCGCTGTGGGATACGCGCAAACAACGCTTGCTGGTTGCGCGCGATCGCATGGGCGAGAAGCCTTTGTATTTCACGCAAACCAGTGAAGGCTTTGTCTTCGCGTCTGAACTCAAAGCGCTGCTGCAACATCCAGCGGTTGAAAGAAAGTTGAGCCTGCGTGCGTTGCGCAAGTATTTGCAATATGAGTTCGTGCCTTCTCCGCACACGATGTATGAGGGCATATGGAAGCTGCCGCCCGCGCATCGGTTGATTTTTGAACACGGCGCGTGGCGGCAGGAACGTTATTGGCAGTTGCGTTATGAACAATCTCGTTCGTTGATGAACGAAGCCGAAGCCATCGCCGAAGTTCATCACCGTTTGCGCGAATCTGTGAAGAGGCGGCTCATCGCCGACGTACCGCTGGGCGTGTTGTTGTCAGGCGGCATTGATTCGAGCGCCGTGGCGGCGATGGCGAC
>JANNUY010001189.1:0-4062 GCA_031414155.1 Acidobacteriota bacterium | reverse complement strand
ACACCGATGCCAACGCCAGTGCCACTTGGACACGCGGTCACTGGACACACAAGTTTGGTGGCACCTATCGCGTGCTGTTGTCGAATTACAATGACTTGTTCGACTCGGTGGCGATCACGACCAACGCGACTTATACGCGCTCAAACATCAATGCGGATGGCTCGACCACCGGTTTGCCTGCGGTACCGGATGGTTCATACGGCGGCTATTCACCGGCTTCGATTGCGCTGGGAGCGGGCTGGTTAGAAGTTCGTTCCGGGTTCAACACACGCTTGGCGCTGGCGCAAAAATACGCCGCTGTCTATAACCAAAACGACTGGCGCGTGAATGACAAACTGACGGTGAATCTCGGTTTGCGCTATGACGTACAGCCGGGGCCGACTGAGCGTTACAACCATATCAGCTCGATTGATCTGAATCAGAAAAATCCGTTCGGCACGGCGGGCAAAGTCATTTTCCCCGTTGTCAACGTTGATCGGCGCAATATGTGGCCGACTGAATGGACTGATTTCGGGCCGCGTTTAGGCGTTGCTTATCAAATCAAACCAACGCTGGTGATGCGCGGTGGATACGGCCTGACGTTCGTGCCGTCAAACACTGGTTACAACGACGGGCCGGGCTTTTATGGTGCGGGACCTTATACACCTGCGACGATCAACAATGGCTATGGCAACAACCCGACGGGCGTAGTGATTGGCGCATTCAATTCTTCAACGGTGAACCCGATCGTGACACCCACCGGGCCTGATGAAAATAATCCGGGCATTTATGGCGGCTTGGTTCGTCGTTTCCCGCAGGATTACAAAAACGGTTTTGTGCAACAGTGGAACACCTTCCTCGAACAGAAAATCGGCAACAACCTGGTGGTATCGGCGGGCTATGTCGGTTCTAAAGGCAGCCGTTTGCAAGTGACGTTTATTCCGATCAACAGCGCGCAATATGTTGATCAGGCGTTGTTGTCTGATTGGCGCAACACTTACGTTCAAAGCAACGGCACGACGAATCTTTCGACGCAACAAATTCAGAACCCGTGGCAACCGGCAACGGGGCCGCTGATTGCGTTCGGCGCGGGCAATATTCGCAACCGCACCCTGCAACGCATCGAAGCGGCGTTCCCTTATCCGCATCACGGCAACTCGGTGCATAACACCAAGGGCACGTCTGATTATCACGCAATGCAATTGCAAGTGACGCGGCAATTTTCGAGCGGCTTGCAATTCAACGCCCATTACACCTGGTCGAAATTGATCGAGGCCAGCAATTACAACGCGCAAAGCAACAACGGCTATGCCGACAGCAACGCCAATTACTATGCCAACATTCGCCCCGACCTGCTCAAGACGAACCGCAAGGTTTCGACGAATGATATGCCGCATCGCTTTGTCGCTTCGTGGGTTTATGACATGCCCATCGGCAGCGGCAAGCTGCTTGATCTCAAGAGCAAAGCCCTGAACTCAGTGATTGGCGGCTGGCGTTTAGGTGGTTCGTTTAATGTGCAAAGCGGTCTCGTCTCGCAAATTTCAGGCGGCGGCACGAACTCAATCAACGGCTTGCCTGACCTCGTGCCCGGCGTAGCCTTGGAAGTGCCGAAGGATTTGCAACGTTGGTATGACGGCAAGACGGCGGTGACTTTGCCGAGCGGGCGCGTCATCACCCCATGCAATCGTTGCTTCCTGAAATACAACATTGATGCGTTTGCCGGACGGGTTGTGACCGGGCCCAACGGTGTGGCGATTCCAGACTTGTTCTGGTACGGCACGTCGGCGGCGTCGTTCGGTGCGTTGCGCGCTCCGACGACCTGGAACAGCAACATCGCGCTCGAGAAAAACTTCAAGATCACTGAGCGCTTTTCCGCGAACATCTCGGCGCAAGCCACCAATGTTTTCAATCACACGCAATTCCGCGCTTCCTATAACACCGGGATGGGCGGAACGGTGGTGCCTGCGACCATTACCGCCAACCCGACACAGAATCTGAAGATCGGACAGTTGCAAAGCTCCGGCACCTTCGGCACGCGCGGGTTGGGTGCTAATGACCCGCGTCAGATCGAAATGGTGATGAAGCTGCGGTTCTAAACAAAGCCGCAACCTGCCTTGAGCGTCTGGGCAAGCGCTATTCTGGCGCTTGCCCTGATTTGTGATTTGTTCCACTGCCAAATAACGGCCAAATAACGATAGTCATTTGATTCAATGAAATCCGTCATTTTTCTGCTTGGCGCGCTCCTGTCCTTGAATGCGTTGTCACAGTCGCGCGGCTTGCAATTTGAACTAGCCAAACTTGAGCGTGCCCGCGTATTGCTGGCGGCCAAGCAGTATTTGACAATCTGTGGAAGTTTGAAACCGCCGACGGACGCAGCGTGCGCAAGGCCGTAGCGTTTATGGCGCCTTACATCCGCGACAAGAAAAGCTGGCCGCTGAAACCAGATGTGATGTATGACGAACACTGGCCGATGCGCCATAGCAGTTTGCTGTTTGCCGGACTGGCTTATGGCAATAATGATTATTTGGCGTTGTGGCAAACGCTAAAACCCGATTCAACGGTCGAAGAAGTCGTGCGTAATTTCTTTATTCGTCAGCCCGTGTTGTGGACGAAGTGAGGGCATTCACCTTTCCCAGAAATAAATGTGCGTCTGGTGGGTCGTTTCGGCAAACTGGTCTGGACGCAAACAGAGGAAAGAGTGATTATCATGCTGCCACAACAGTAAATGAGCCGCTAAGTCTTGCCCTTGAAATCATGGGCAGCGGTCTCGCAGACAATTAACCAGTAACACAAGAAATAAGCATGAGGGTCGCTCTTTGCGAAGCCTTCATCAGTACATCCCAACTATTCGCCAACTATCGGAGGTGGAACCATGCAACGATCATCGCTACCGCAAATTCTCTTATCATTACTCTTTTGTCTTTTAGCTCCGGCTTCGCTGCTGGCCCAAACTGACTGGGGAAACATAACCGGTGTTGTCACCGATCCGAGCGGTGCAGTATTGGCGGGCGCGGAAATAACGATTGTGGCGACCGCGACCAACGCGGTTAAAACCACGACGAGCAGTTCCGGCGGGCAATATAACGTTCCGCTCGCGCCGGGCTTGTATCAGGTGCAAGTCAGCTTGTCGGGCTTCAAGAAATTTCAAGCCAACGGCGTAATCGTGGCGGCGGCGACGACGATGCGCCTGGACGTTTCGCTGGAAGTCGGCGGGGTGACTGAAGTCGTTACGATTACGCAGTCGGCAGCGCAACTGCAAACTCAGAATGCCAAGATTTCGACTTCGGTGCAGAACCGTTTGGTAGACGAATTGCCGCTCGTCGTTGGCGGCGCGCTGCGCAGCCCCTTCGATCTGGTCAGCATCGCGGCGGAAGCCAAAGGGCGTGGCAATGCTTTGTCATTGGGCGGTGGGCAAGCGGCGGCCTGGGACGCCACGCTGGACGGCGTTTCGGTGACGACGAATCGTTCAGCCGATGCGGCAGAGATCGCTTACAACTCGCCTTCGGTCGAAGCCATTACGGAATTCACCGTTGACACCAATGGTTTCAAAGCCGAGTACGGTCAGGCGGGCGGTGGCGTGATGACTTTTGTTTCCAAGAGCGGCACGAACGGATTGCATGGCTCGCTGTATAACTTCTTGCGCAACGACGCGCTCGACGCGCGCGGTTTCTTTGCCCAGAAAAAGTCGGTTTATAAGCAGAACGATTTCGGCGGTTCGTTGGGCGGGCCGGTCTGGGTGCCTAAATTTTACAACGGACGCGATCGCACGTTTTTCTTTTTCGCTTTCGAAGGGTTTCGCAATCGCGTCGGCAGCAACGATTCGATCCTAAGCGTGCCGACGCCGGAAATGTATAACGGCGATTTTTCCAAGTGGGTGGATGCTACGGGCAAGCTCATTCCGATTTACGACCCGGCGACGACGCGGCAAGTCGGCACCGGCTTCGTCCGCGATGCGTTCCTCAACAACATCATTCCCGCGAATCGCTTCAGCGCATTCAGTAAGCAGGTGATGAAATTCGCGCAGGACGTAAAGCCGAATCGTGGCGCATTGCCGGGCACGTCCGCTTACGTGCGCAACAACTA
>JANNUY010001188.1:0-4012 GCA_031414155.1 Acidobacteriota bacterium | reverse complement strand
CCTTTCTTGTCGGTGATGTCTGCCGAAGTACGCAACCCGACGAGCGTCGAACTGACCTGCCAAAAGAGCTTCGCGCCCTTCAGCTTGATTTTGTCTATCGTGTAGTACTTGCGCAGGATGTCGTCGTCGCTCTTGAGTCCCAGCGCGCGCAGGAAGACCGAGGCCAGAAACTTGCGCTTGCGGTCAATGCGCACGTAAAGCAGGTTCTTCGAGTCGTATTCAAACTCTACCCACGAGCCGCGATAGGGAATAATCTTGGCGAGGAAGTAAGTGTTGTTCATCGCCTTCTCGAAGAAGACGCCGGGGCTGCGATGAAGCTGCGAAACGATGACGCGCTCGGTGCCGTTGATGATGAACGTGCCGTTCACCGTCATCAGCGGCAGATCGCCGAAATAAACTTCTTCTTCTTTGATGTCGCGGATAGAACGTTGCTGGGTTTCTTCGTCCTTGTCCCACACGGTCAGGCGAATCTTGACGTGCAGCGGTACGCTGTAAGTCATCCCGCGTTCCTGACATTCCTGCACGTCATATTTGAGCTTCAAGCCGACAGGTTCAGAACAGTTGTCGCAGGTGATGACGAGGTTTTTGTTATAAGAGCCGCACGAGTGGCAGATGATGTCATCGCTTGAGAGCGGATTGACGCGAATCACCGAACCGCACGTCTTACAGTTCGAGCGCAAGTGATGCAGCCCTTGCAACTGACCGCATTTGCACATCCAGTTGCCGATGCGGAACTCGACGAATTCCAGCGACGACGTGTCGCGGAAGTCGCTGATGGGAAACGTGGAGCGGAAGACTGCCTGCAAACCGACTAAATCGCGTTCGTTGGGCAACAACTCCATTTGCAAAAAGCGTTCGTAGCTCTCGCGCTGGACTTCGATCAAGTTCGGAATGCGAACTGCCGTCTTGATTTTCGAGAAGTCGTAGCGCGGCGGCTTGCTGCCATCGCCCACAGGCTTGCCTGCTTCGTTGATTGCTGTGATTTCAATAGACATTTTGTGGGTACCCTACCTTGCCGTAAGTTACTACCAAGTTCCGTGAGTCGCCGCCGCATCTTGTCGCGCGGAACTCGTTACCAGAAATGAAAAAAACGTAGTGATGAAACGCCAAAGAGCGGCAAGGCAAACTTTGCCCCGCCGCACTTGGCAGCCATTTTGTGTTAAGTTCTGTTTCGATAAGCCCTTGCCGATAGCGTCTGCGTAATCTGTTTGCGCTCTTGCATGAGCCAGTTTGTGTCGCCCGAAAGAAAAGGCTTTGTATCACACGCTCGCACGGATGTTCAACCGGTTGTGCGTGTGGTGGCGTTATTGTTGTGTCATGGTTGTGAAGAAAAGGGCGCACGTTGAATGACATGCACCCTTTTCAGTTGTTTGAACCGCCCTAAACGATCAACTACTTCAGTTCGACCGAAGCGCCAGCCTCGGTGAGCTTGGTTTTGACCTTTTCGGCTTCTTCCTTGTTTATGCCTTCTTTGACTGCCTTGGGAGCGCCGTCCACCAAGTCTTTGGCTTCTTTCAAGCCCAAGCCGGTGATTTCGCGTACGACTTTGATCACGTTGATCTTGTTCGCGCCCGCGCCCGTCAACATAACCGTGAATTCGTCTTTTTCTTCGACTGCCGCCGCCGGAGCCGCGCCGCCGGGTGCGGCGGCTACCGTCGCCGCTGCTGCCGAAACGCCAAAGGTTTCTTCCAGCGTTTTGACGAGTTCCGACGCTTCAAGCAGCGTCAGGACTTTAATTTGTTCAACCAAACCATTGATGTCTGCCATGATTATTTATTCTCCTAAAATACAGTTGCTGCCTGAAATAAGCAGCGAATCGTTTAACCCGTACGTTGCGCAAAACCTGCTGACGCAACGCGCTTATCGGTTGGCATTGGGCATCACTCCGTTGCCGCCCGCAGCAGAAACAGCACACTGACATAGCCGCTGCCTCTGGTTAATCTTGCAAAAAACTTTGTTACAACCAGTTGGTTAAAACTGGTTAGGCGCTCTTTTGCTTGGCGATTTGGTCTACGACCACCGCCAGGTTGCGCGGGACGGCGTTGATAACCGTCGCAATGCGCTGCGCGCCCGAATTCAACACATACATCAGCTTGCTGATCAGTTCTTCCTTCGACGGCAACGCAGCCAGCGTGTCAATGTCTTTGACCTTAATCGCTTTGCCATCTACGACTGCCGCCTTGAATTTGACCTTATCGTTTTCTTTGGCGACCTTGCTCAACACCTTTGCCAATGCGACCGGATCATTCGCGCTATAAGCCAATCCCGACATGCCGGTGAACGAGTCTTTCAACGAGTCCAACGGCGTACCGTCAACGGCGCGGCGTGCGATGGTGTTTTTGATGACGCGATAATTCAAATTGGCGGCGCGCAAAGCATCGCGCATCGCCCAATCTTTCTCGACTGACAGCCCTTGAAAATCAATCACGAGCGCATGCGACATCGCGTTGAATTCTTCCTTGAGGCCGGCAATTTCCTGATCTTTTTGATTTCTGGTTTTCATGTTGTCCTCACTGATGAATTGCTTTTGCCGTTAAGCGCCCACTGAAGCAGGGTCAATCAAAATGCCCGGTCCCATCGTGGAAGCGACGTTGATTTTCTTAACGTATTTGCCTTTCGCCGTTGACGGTTTAGCTTTGATGACCGCGTCAATCAAGGCTTTGGCGTTGTCGCCAATCTTGTCTGCCGCGAATGAAATCTTGCCGACGCCAACGTGGATCACACCGGTTTTATCAACGCGATATTCGACCTTACCGGCTTTGGTTTCCTTGACCGCGTTGGTAACGTCGGGGGTCACCGTGCCGGTCTTCGGATTGGGCATCAAGCCGCGCGGACCGAGTATCTTACCGAGCGCACCGACCAGACGCATCATGTCCGGCGTAGAGATCAGCGCGTCGAAATCCAGATAGCCGCCTTTGATCTTGTTTACCAAGTCTTCGCCGCCGACTTCATCGGCTCCGGCTTCCTGCGCTTCTTTTTGTTTCTCAGGCGTACCGGCAATGACGGCGACCTTTTTGGATTTGCCCAAACCGTGCGGCAACACGAGGGTTCCGCGCACGAGTTGATCGGCTTTACGCGGGTCTACGCCGAGTACCATCGTGATTTCGACGGTCTCGTCGAACTTCGCAAATGCGAGTTTCTTCGCAAGAGCGATGGCATCGGCAATCGGGTAAAGCTTCGCTTTGTCTACTTGAGACACAACGGCTTTGAATTTTTTTCCTGCCATGAATGATTTTCCTTTCAGGTGTTAACGTGACGTGCAGGCTTTCGGCGCAAAGCGAAATGTTCGAGCCGAGTGCTTGCCACTCCCTCTTAGGAATGCGAGCGAAAGATTTTCAAACTGCACGACGGGCAAATAGGTTCCACGCCGAACGGGCTGTTATCAAACTGCATTCCACAGCGCACCGCGTGATGCGCCGCACAAATTACTTAATCTCAAGTCCCAAACTCTTGGCGGTGCCTTCGACGGTGCGCATGGCGGCTTCGAGATTGGTGGTATTGAGATCAGGCATTTTGGTTTTGGCGATTTCAGCAATCTGGTCGCGCGTGATCGAGCCGATCTTTTCGCGATTCGGTTTGCTGGAGCCTTTGTCCAAGCTGAGCGCCTTCTTAATCAAGTCAGCCACGGGCGGCGTCTTGGTGATGAAGGTGAACGAGCGATCCCCATAAACCGTGATGACGACGGGAATTTTGATGTCGCCGAGATTCGAGGTTTTCGCGTTGAACTGTTTGCAGAACTCCATGATGTTCACGCCTTGCGGACCGAGCGCCGTACCAATCGGGGGCGCAGGGTTCGCCTTACCGGCGGGAACCTGGAGCTTAATCATTGCGGTTACTTTCTTTGCCATAGCCTTATTAAATAAAAACGTAGTGTCGAATCAGTACCGCGAACGGTAGTGAGCGCAGGTTCGACAATGATTAATTTCAGGAGCGGGGCGCGCGGCCCCGAGCGGTGAAAATACACGCATAGATTTAATGTTTGAAAGAAAAAATATAGACATACACAAAAACC
>JANNUY010001187.1:0-4365 GCA_031414155.1 Acidobacteriota bacterium | reverse complement strand
AAAAAACTGTAAAGAAAATGCATAGATGAAGCGGCTATTAAACGGGCAACTCGCGGGCCATCTGCGCTACGCTCACACCCAACGACAGACACGAGGTGAGGCCGGGCGATTCCATCCCAATCAGATGAATAACTTGCTGCCATTGCGGGTCGCGCTCAATCGCCCAGTCTACGAAACCGCTGTCGTGCGCGGCTTGCAGTCGCGGACGCAATCCGCTGTAACTGGGGCGCAAATCTTCAAGCCGCAATGTGGGCAGCATGTGCAACGCCGCTTCGTAAAAGTCTTTCACGGGCGTCGGGTCGCCTTCGTAATCTTCCTTGCAGTCGCGGTAACGCGAATTAGGGCCGACCAGCAAGCGTCCGCCGGTTGTCGGCGTGAGGTGAACTCCCAGCCCGTGACCGTTTTTCAGCGGCAGCGGATAAACCAATCCTTTTATCAAGTCACGGCGGCTTGGCACGACTTCAGCGTATTCGCCGCGACAGGGATAAACCGTGTGCTTGTCATAACCGAACATTCGCGCGACGGCGTCCGCATACAAACCCGCACTGTTGATGACGCAACGCGCGGCGATGGTTTCGTGCGGCGTGCGCAAATAGACGAGTTCGTTTTTGACCTCTACAGATTCCACCGGCGAGCCGGGCAGGATGTGCGCGCCGCGTTCTTGTGCGAGAGCGGCGAGCTTATGCACGAGGGCTTCAGCTTCGATGATGCCGGTGTTGGGCGAAAATAACGCGACGGGCGAAGCGAGCGCGGGTTCGCGTCGGCGGATGAACGATTGGTCTACGATTTCGAGGCCTTCGACGCCGTTGGCATCGCCGAGTTTCTTGATGGCTTCGAGCTCGGGCGTTTGGTCGAGCGAATCGGCGACGATGAGTTTGCCGATGCGCTGATGCGGGATGTCGTAGCGTGCGCAAAACTCATACAACATCGGCACGCCGCGTACGCAATGCGTCGCCTTGAGCGAACCCGTCGCGTAATACATCCCCGCGTGAATAACGCCGCTGTTGCGCGTCGAGGAGATTTGCCCTACGCGTGGTTTGGCTTCGAGCAGAAATACGTCTTGATGGGTTTGCGCGAGTTCGGCTAGCACGGCCAGTCCGATGACGCCGCCGCCGATGATGACAATGTTTGCGATGTTTTCAGCGGTCATTTTTTCTCTTTCTTTTTGCCAGCAGGCTTCAGAGTCGAGGTACGTTTGCGCAATGTAGGTTTTCGTAAAAGGCCACGATAGCGTTCACGCACATTTTCGAGAGCAATGCCGGTGGCCTCAATTCTATTGTTGTCCCAATTATCGGGGTTTACCCAGTACTCAGATTTTTGCTCACAGTTGAGAGCAAGGTCTTCATCAAAATGTCTCATTGGTATTGCTGCTGCTGACCAGTACTTTGATAACTGGGCTTCGACCTCCGAGTTTCTCAATTTCCCATTCTCTAGACTTCGATAATAGAGATAGGTTTCGTCAATAGCGTGAGAGATAGCGCGGAGTGCGTTATCTTTCAGTTCTCTCCGTTCTTTGGAGTAAGTGGCTAAATTGGGTAGGAGTCCCAGCAGCTTGTCCATTATCTCAATAATCATTTTTCACCTCGCAAGCTAGTACCTCATCACGATAAAAATGATGGGTGCATGGCAGGTTAAGTAGTCGAGCAAATGTTTCTCAGGATTTAGAGTTCAAAACCGCCCATAACCATTGGTTTTCAGCGATCTTTATCCCGAGTTTCTTTTGCGCGAGTACTTATTAACCTGCCATACCAATCGGGCAATTTTTCAACCCCTCAAATTCAGCGTGGCGGGGTACTAGGGTTTATGAATGCGACAGGCTGATGCGTTCAACCTGCAACGCCTTCCCGGTTTCTTCATCCACATCAATCAATAAACCGTTCAACTGAATCCTTCCTTCGCTTGGTTCAAAGCGCGGCGCGATACCTTTCAAGAAGCGTTCGATGACGATGTCGGTGCGCATGCCGATGACGCCGTCGTGGGGGCCGGTCATACCGAGGTCGGTGTGATAGGCCGTACCGCCCGGCAAAATCTGTTCGTCGGCGGTTTGCACATGTGTATGCGTACCCACGACGGCTGACACGCGCCCGTCGAGGTAACGCCCCATTGCCACTTTTTCGGCGGTGGTTTCGGCGTGAATGTCCACCAGAATGATTTTGGTTTTGGCGTCGAGCGCAGCGAGTTGCTGGTCAACGCTGCGAAACGGATCGTCGCAGGGCGACATAAACGCGCGGCCTTGCAGGTTGATGACGGCGACTGGAGTGCCCTTTATCTTGCCCGCCCAGCGGCCTTTGCCGGGTATGCCGGGCGCGTAATTAGCCGGACGCAAGAGGCGCGGCTCGGTTTCTATGTAATCCAACACTTCGCGTTTATCGAAAATGTGATTGCCTGAAGTCATCACGTCTACGCCCGCCGCGAACAATTCCTGCGCAATGCGTGCCGTAATCGAAAAGCCTCCGGCGGCGTTTTCTACGTTGGCGACGACCATGTCAATCTCACCTTCGCGGCGCAAATCAAGCAGCCGCTCTTCCATCACGCGGCGACCGGCACGCGCGACGAGATCGCCCGTCATCAAAACTCTGAACATAAATGGAAAACCTTTCTAAATTGAAACGATGAAACGTAGTGGAATGCACGCGCGCGAATTGGTCAAGGTGTGATGCAATTGGCTAAGAGAAAGTGACGAGGGCAACCGCTCAACCGTCGCGTAGGGGTTCACATATAACCTGTTGTAGCAGGTGGGACACCTAAAGCCCCGTGGCTCTGGCTAATGTCTCGGACGGTGCCGAGTGTGCCAACCAAACGGGAAAGTGCTACGGCATCCCTAGTTGTGAACTAGGTTAAATTGAATATCCCTACACTTACAAATATCGCAGAAGCCCCTCGACGCAGCGGATACTAGCCAACGTCGCGCAATGCGGTCAATAGGTTGGCCAGAGAAAGTTTGGATAAATTTGCGTGCCAGAAATACGTAACAACACCCCTTGACCGCCCTCTGCGCGCTAGCTATCCTCACGCCTTTTGCAACTCCGCCATTCGTGGGCTTGCGTCCATAATTATCTGGCATCAACGACATTAGGAGAGTTTTTCATGGCTTCGATCAAAGCGAATCAAATCCGCAAGGGCATGGTGCTGTTGCATAACAGCATTCCACATCGGGTAATTGAGTTTCACCATCACACGCCCGGCAACTTGCGCGCGATGGTGCAAACCCGTATGCGCAACCTCAAAACCGGCAACACGATGGAACACCGTTTCAGTTCGACCGAATCAGTCGAACGCGCCATCTTTGAAGAACTAGAGATGACTTATCTCTATAACGAAGGCGATCTCTATTACTTCATGAACAGCGAAACTTATGAACAGATCGGCCTGACCGAAGAAGTGCTGGGCGACGGCATAGGTTACCTGCTCGCTGAAACCGCAATTCGCGTTGAATTGTTTGAAGGCAATCCCATCGCCGTCACGCTGCCTGCCACCGTGGAATTAACCGTCGTTGAGACTGAGCCTGAAATCAAAGGCGCTACGGTCAGTAACGTAGGCAAGCCCGCCAAAGTTGATACCGGCATCACGATTCAAGTGCCTGCTTTCATCAAAGAAGGTGACAAAATTCGCGTAGACACAACCGAAGGCCGTTATATGGAACGCGCGAAATAACCGCCGCTTAGTACAAAACAAAATCTCACGAAGCCGAACCGTTCATCAGGCCAGTATCAGATAAAGAAGAACCGTTCGGCTTCGCGTCGTTTGCCAACCATTGACGCCGCCCAGCCAACAGCCAATGATGTGAGTGGCAAATCCTTTTCAATCACAACCTATTCGCGGAGGCAAACACCATGAAACGCTTTTTCTATTGCGCTTTGTTCGGCGCGCTGTTGTTCACATCAGCATTAATGCAAGCGGGGCACGCGCAGGAATCCCTGACGCTCGCCGACCTAAAACAACAGGCGTTGCGTGACGTAGACGCACGGCAAACTTTCACCCAACAAATGGTAGATCAGATTTTCAGTTACGCCGAGTTGGGCTTTCACGAATACGAAACCACGAAGTATCTGACCGGCGTGCTGGCGCAAAATGGCTTCAAGGTCGAGCAGGGCGTTGCCGGAATCCCTACGGCGTGGACGGCGACCTGGGGCAGCGGTAAACCGGTGATTGCGTTCATCACAGACATTGATTGCATTCCGCGCGCTTCGCAAAAGCCTGGCGTCGCTTATCACGATCCGCTGGTGCAAGACGCGCCCGGCCATGGCGAAGGCCACAACTCAGGTATGGCCGTAAACATCACGGCGGCACTCACACTCAAACAATTGATGCAAAGGCATAAGCTCTCAGGCACCCTCAAGCTCGTGCCCGGCGTCGCCGAAGAAC
>JANNUY010001186.1:0-1831 GCA_031414155.1 Acidobacteriota bacterium | reverse complement strand
GCTGGGGCAGCGCGTCAGCCCGCTCGCCATCGTAGGGCTTTACGTCCCCGGCGGTACGGCGGCCTATCCCTCGACCGTGATGATGAACGCCGTGCCTGCGCAGGTCGCAGGCGTGCCGCGCATCGTCGTCGTCACGCCGCCGGGCAAGTTTCACGAGACGCCGATCATTGCGGCTACGTTAAAAGAGTTGGGACTGTTTGAGGTTTACACCATCGGCGGCGCGCAGGCCGTCGCCGCGCTGGCTTGCGGCACGGCGACGATCCCCCGCGTAGACAAAATCGTCGGCCCCGGCAATCAATACGTCGCGGCAGCGAAGAAACTGGTTTACGGTGCGGTAGACATTGATTCCATCGCTGGCCCTTCTGAAATCGTCGTCGTCGCCGACGACAGCGCGCGCGCCGATTTCGTCGCGGCGGATCTGCTCTCGCAAGCCGAACACTCTGAAGACGCGGCGGCGATTTTGATTACGCCAAGTTTGAAACTGGCAGAAGCCGTGCGCAGCGAAATCGAAAAGCAAACCGTGACGCTCTCGCGCCGCGCGATCATCGAAAAGTCGTTGGCTGATTACGGCGCATTGATCGTCGTCGAATCGCTCGACGCGGCCTGCGCGCTCAGCAGCCACCTCGCCGCCGAACACGTCGAAGTCATCACCGAAGATTGCGAACGCGACGCGGCGAAGATTCACAACGCCGGAGCCATCTTCATCGGCCCCTGGTCGCCCGAACCCGTCGGCGATTATTTCGCGGGCACGAATCACGTATTACCTACGGGCGGCACGGCGCGGTTTTCTTCCGCACTGGGCGTTTACGACTTTTTGAAAAAGACGAGCCTAGTGCGATACACAGAGGCTGAATTAAAACGGACTGCGCATATGATTGACCGCATCGCGCGGGCTGAAGGACTGGACGCTCATGCGCGTTCAGCAACAATGCGGCTTGAAGGCGGTACGGGGAGCGTGAGCGACCTGAGCCTCGGCAAGTGACGCAATGCGGAGGCTCAGGTCGCTTACGCTTCCCGTACCGCCTCCATCACACTCAATGACAGACGCACTCAAACACATCAAAGCAAACGTTCGCGCGATCAAAGCCTATACGCTCGCCCCGCTCGAAGCGCCCATCAAGATCAATCAAAACGAAAACCCGTTCGGAATGCCGGCGGCGATCAAAGACGAAGTGTTGCGCCGCGCGGCGGTAACCGATTGGGCGCGCTATCCTGAATTTGTCCCGGCGGTCTTACTCGAAAAACTCGCGGCTTATACCGGTTGGCGAGCAGATGGGGTAATGGCGGGCAACGGCTCAAACGAAATGATTCAATCGGTCGTCAACGCCGTCGTAGAAAAAGGCGTGATCATCGTTTTGCCTGAGCCTACGTTTTCGGTTTACGCGCAGGTCATCAAAGTCGCGGGCGGCAATATCGCGTCAGTGCTGTTGCGGGGTGATCTGACGTTTGACGTACCGCATTTGCGCGAGGCCATCCTCACGAACAACGCGACGATGGCGATCATCTGTTCGCCGAATAATCCGACGGGTTGTGTGATTGCGCGCGCAGACTTGCTCGACTTGCTCAGCACCGGCGCGCTGATCGTAGTGGATCAAGCCTACCTCGAAATCGGCGGCGAGAATTTCGTCGCGTTGTTGAGCGACCATCCCAACCTCGTCATTTTGCGTACGTTCTCAAAAGCAATGGCGATGGGCGGCTTGCGCGTAGGCTATTGCCTCGCCGCGCCCGAACTCATTACCGAATTCAACAAGGCCAAGATGCCTTACAGCTTGAATTTCTTTTCGATGACGACTGCGGAAGTCGCGCTCGAACGCCGCGAGTTGCTGCAACC
>JANNUY010001185.1:0-4473 GCA_031414155.1 Acidobacteriota bacterium | reverse complement strand
GCTTTTTGGCTCGTTCAATGTCTGCGTCCTGCGTCGGCTTCGCTCCGCCGCACAGCAACAGAATGATGTGTTCGCCGCTGAAAGCGAAATAAACCCGATAGCCTATGCCTTCGTGAACTTTCAATTCGTACACGCCCTCGCCCAACGATTTCCAGCCCGTTTCAGACGGCCCCGGATTGCCTGACTCCAGGCGGGTCAAGCGCGTGTCTAGCTTGCGCCTTGCTATTTGCGGCAACGCCTTACGCCATTTGACGAAGGCATCGTCATCACAAAACTCAATCTCTTTCGGTTGCCCATCGAACATTCGCGTTACGCCTTGGCTTTTTTCCCTGCCCGTTTCGGATCGCTTGCCGCCACACTTAGCCTTTCGCTTTGAATTGATTTACCAGTTGATTTAATCGTTGCTCGTGCCACACGAGCGCACAATACACTTTGACATCGCCAAGCGCGAGCGCCGCTTTACTTTGCAGGCTGTATTGAGTCTCGCGTAGGAAGAGGAGCGCGTTCCCTAGTGCAATGCGCACAGTTTTCTCTGTGCTTCGACTGCGCATGACGCATTGACCGCCCACGCTGGGCGCTATGTCACACGTACTCATTCTTTCGGTGCGCGCGCGTAGTAACTTGAGATGCTCAGTCACCCCAACGTACAAATCATCGTCACGACCGGCGTCAAACTTTCAGGCCAACACGCCGAAGCCAACAAACTCGGCTTCGGCGTCTTTCTCGCCAAGCCTTACTCCGTCGAGCAATTGCTGGGCGCGCTTGAGAGTGTGTTGCGCTAACGGTTCATAGCGAAGGCATAATATGGTTTAGCTTCGGGATTATGAGTTGCGGCTGGCTCGGCTTGATCAATTTCAGCGCGATGCTCGCTAGGTCAAAGGTGATGAATTGGTATACTTCGGACGAACTGACCGCGCACGCATTGCTATGTCAAATGTGCTACCTCGCAATTGTTATTTTTTAACTGAGAAGGTGATTCTCCAACTCTTCCCCGCATCTTCTGTGAGATATAAGCTATTCTTGCCTAATAGCCACCCGTAGGTATTATTTTCAAAAAATAAGCGATCAAAGTAAGGCTCATCTATTGCTGTTTCTATTGCCTGCCAAGTCTGACCGTTATTCTTTGTGTGAAGTAATACCCCATGATGGTCGTTCATTGCGGCAGCCCACCCTTCACTCTCACTCAAAAAATAAACTGATCTAATATACAAAGGGCTGGATGATTCTATTTTTGGTCGATGATACCAAGTTTTACCTCCGTCATCAGTGCGAGATAAAAAACCATTTGGATAACTAGCTACCCAACCGATTCTTGAATCTATGAAACAGACATGAATATCGTCATTGCCAGTGTTTGTGTCAGTTATTTGATACGAATACCAATCACGAGCATTATTATCAGTGCGAAACATCTTCCCGTTCGCGGTTGTGACTAAGCAGAAATTGCTTGAAATATACTGACTCTCTACGCTCGCCGATAAAACTTTCTGCCAAGTGTCGCCGCCATCTGTGGTACGCCAGACAGAATCGGAAGATGAAACCCAACCACGCTGCCTATCAAGAAAATCTACTCTATAGGGGAAGTCAAAATCCGAGCCCACTACAGCAATCAACTTCGTCCACGATTGACCGCTGTCAGTAGAATGCCACACCTCCCCTTTGCCTCTAAGTAACCAGCCTTCACTTTCATTGATAAAGCTAATTGCGACAGCTCCTTTAATGGCAGGCTTCGTAATGTTTTCCCAAATTCCCCCCTTATTCTTAGTGGAAAAAAGCTCGCCATTTTTTGTAATAATCCATGCGTTGGATTCACTTCGACTTACAAAGTCTCTAATTAATGACTGAGACGAATCTCCTTTAGTTTCCGATCTAAAAAGGCTACAGCCAGAGGCAAAGATGACCAATAGCGTAAGCCTCAATGCGAAAAGCTTCATTAGTTACCTCGATTCTCAATTTCAGATTGTAAGCGATGCATAAGATGAGTTTAGAAAAGACTGCAAATCACCAAAAGCAGTGCTATTTAAACTTTCTTAAATCCCCAGGCATATCTTTCGCGCCTGGAAAACAATTGGCGATAATCTCGCCGTGATGTTGAGCGTTATTCAACACACGCTTACGTGAAAGTAAGCTTCCTTCGTTATGTACTACTTGGCCTGTGGCGTGTGACAGTTCATGTAGCAAAATTAATAGTCGAGCATCTTGCTTACTTAACACTACGTTACGCGTTTGCCCATTATGCTGTGCTTCCCACACGGAGCTAGGCGAATCCAGAAAATGATATTTATCAAGATTTATCAACGCCCATTTTCCCTGAAATGTTGTAGTACCTGCAATGTAATCAGCGTTCGCTGGGTCAGTGTACATCCCCGAAAGGTCTTTAACACCAAGCTGCCCGGACTTGTATAAGTATTGAGCCAGTCCTGCCGCATTTTCGCCGATAATTTTCCTACATTCCTCGCTACTATTTAATTTCGCAACCGCTTGATCAACCACTTGCCCTAAATTTTGTGGCTCGCTAACGATTTTAATATCCATAGTGCCACGGGGAAGTTGCAGGTATTGGGTTTGACCTTGCAACTCGCTACCAAGCCCCGCCCCGCCCGGCACAAATTCATAGCTATCCATATAGCCATTAATTATAACCCCGTTAGGATCATTCGGGTCAGCGCCACCGCCATCGGGTGTTGTTTTCTTCCGCCAATAGCCGCCTGTACTCGCCGGAGTCCCCGCTAATGACATATCGTGTTCAACCACTGAAGAGCCTGACCTGCTATTCGCACGCCGGAAATCATCAAGGCTCCACAAGCTCAAGGTTCGTGCGCCATCCAACACCAAACCAGCCGCCAACTGACCGTGTTCCTTATCCTTATCTGGGCCGTAACCGCCTGGCGACTGGGGCTGATAGTAGCTATTGCAGTTAGGTGAATTGGGAGCATAAAGGCAGGCGTAATACTGCGAAATATTCACACCTTCGTTCGTCTCAATCTGTGCGCCCGTGGGCATAATCGCCGTGACTTTTTTCGCTTGTGGAACGGAACTGGAATCACGATAGGAATCACATGCCACCAAATTGAGCGGATCGCGGTGATGCCAAGTGACACCTCGTTGCCCGTCAAGAACGTTGATAAATTGCTCGGCAATTAAATTTCCGCCATCCATCACCCGCCCGCGATATTTCTGCCCACTGAGGTTGACCGTTTCGACAATTTCTCCGCCGAACACCGAAGAACGAATCACAAATCCGCCCGAGCCGTCGCTTCTGGTGCGGCCTTCGCCATCCAGTTCAATGCCCGCAGGCACGCCGCGCCCCAAGGCATCAAACGCCAGATCCTGAATCACTGAGTTATCGCTGGTCTTCTTGAGCTTCGTACGATTGCCCATCGCATCGTATTCCCAAGTTTGCGCAATCGTGTTATTCGACCTGTCCCGGTCGCTGGAAGAGCCGGGAACGACCTTGTTATTGGCGTATTGCGCTGTGAATACGGCCGCCGCCGAACTGCTCATCCAATGGTGATAAGTGCTGCTGGTCACGTTGCCGAACTCATCCTGCGACGGGTTATAAGTCGCCCTGAAACTATTCAGCGTACCTGCCACTGAGCTATTCATGCGCCCGACCTCATCATAACCGAAGGTGCGATCCATCCGGCGGTCGAAATCAACCGTCGTCGCATTGCGCGTGACCTGCGCTACGTAAGTACTCAATTGTCCGTCATCGTTGTAGTTATATTTTCCGCCCATTACATCCGGCATATCGAATTCTTTTACTTGCAAGCGCGGCGTGTATTGCGCGGTGACGGTGAAGCCGCTGCCATAAACCGTCTTGTCCGGCGCATCCCACGCGCGATATTCAATGCCGCTGGCATAGCTTTCATTCGCGGTGCTGGTGAAAGGCGAACCTGTGATCGCCGTGACGCGCCCTGCCTTGTCGCGCGCATAGTTGACCGAATTCGTGGTAACCGCGTTGCTAGCGCTGTAATACGAGTCAGTAATCTTGGTTAATTGCCCGGCGAGGTTGTATTCATAGGCCAGCGGAAAGGTTTTGCCAGTCAGAAAGTCATACACACGCGTCTCGCCAGTCAACTGATTGATGTTGTTGTATTGGTAATTGACGTAACCCGGCCCGTCATCCATTTTGGAACGCATGCCGTTCAAATCATATTCAAACGTCACATCGTTCGTGGCAATCACTGCGCCGGGAGTAACATAAGTCGCGTTTTTCAGCAGACCGCGCAAGGTATAGGTCAGCGTCCCTTTTGCCCCACGCGCATCGGTTGATTTTTTTAGCCAGTCGTTGGGGTAATATTCAAACATCGTCGCGGCGTCTTCCTGCGGGCGCTTCCGCGTACTTAAGCGCCCGTGCCCGTCATAAGTCATCAAGGTTTGTTGCGTAGCGCCACCACTGCCCACGTCTCCGGCGCATTCCGTCACGTTCTGAACCAGATCACGTACATCATAGCTGGTCGTCGTCGTGAC
>JANNUY010001184.1:0-8776 GCA_031414155.1 Acidobacteriota bacterium | reverse complement strand
ATGAAGCTCAAACTGGCGCAACGCGATCACGCGCTGCGCCGCCGTTTGACGCCGATCAAATGGACGTTCGATCCGCTGCAATCGCGTAACGCTTACTTAAACGTCATCAAACTCGGCGGCGTTGTGCGGCAATACTTTCCGAATTATTACGGCAATCAAAGCACAAGCTCACTGCATCGCGGACTCGACACCGACCGCTTGTTTATCGAATGGTGGGTGCAATCGCGCCATGTCGCTGACGCAATGAATGGCAAACAGCGGCAGGACGATCCCGTAGCGGCAGTCGAAATCCCTTATGACATCGAAGCCATGAAAAAACGCAACATGGACGCCGCTCGCGCCTGGCAACTCAAAGCGCGGGCGGGCTTCCACAAATGTCTGTCTGACGGTTTGTATTGCGCGGGCTTCGAGCCAGGCCGCGACGGCGGCAACAGTCGCTATTTGTTTTATCCTGACGAAGGGATTGAGATGAGGTAACACGCCCTAATCAAGTTATGAAAATCGAACGCATTGAACTTAAAGAAATCAAACTGCCTTTAGTTACTCCCTTTGAAACCAGTTTCGGGCGCACCTATGAACGCGAGATCGTGCTGGTCAAGGTTTATGGCGAAGGCGAACACGGCTGGGGCGAATGCACGGTCGGCGAGAATCCGTTTTACAACCACGAATGGGCTAACGGCGCGTGGATGCTCATCCGCGATTTCGTAGCGCCGATGTTTTTAGGCAAAACCTTTGACAAGCCCGAAGACATTCCGGCGCTGACGCAAAAGATTCGCGGCAACAAGATGGCGCGCGCAGCGGTCGAGTGCGCCATCTGGGATTTGGCCGCGCGGCAACAAGGCAAGCCGCTTTGGCAATTGCTCGGCGGCGTGCAGGAAGAAATCAATTGCGGCGTTTCGCTCGGTCTCGAAGACACCGACGCCGCGATGCTCAAGAAAGTAGAGAAAGAAGTCGCCGCCGGTTATCAGCGCATCAAGATCAAAATCAAACCCGGACGCGATTACGACATGATTAAGGCGCTGCGAAAAGAGTATCCGACAATCACGATGTCAGTTGACGCTAACTCGGCTTATTCGCTGGCCGATGTCGAATTGCTCAAGCGCATGGATGAATTCAAATTGCTGATGATCGAGCAACCGCTGGCTTACGACGACATTCTGGATCACTCCGAATTGCAGCCGCAGCTTGCAACTGACATCTGCCTCGACGAATCCATCTTGAGCGAAGCCGACGCGCGCAAAGCCCTTGCGCTGGGCGCGTGCCGCATCATCAACGTCAAGCTCGGTCGCGTCTCAGGCCACACCGAAGCGCGCAAAGTGCAAGCCCTTTGCCGCGCGCACAACATTCCGGTCTGGTGCGGCGGCATGCTTGAGGCAGGCATCGGACGCGCGCATAACATTCACATGTCCACATTACCCGGCTTCACGCTGCCTGGCGACGTATCCGCTTCGCAACGCTATTGGACGGAAGACATCATCACGCCCGAAGTCACGGTCTCGCCGCAAGGCAAGATCGCGCGTCCGACGGGCGTGGGATTGGGTTACGAAGTGAATGAAAAACGGATTGAAGCGTTGACGGTACGAACGGAAGTTATCACCGCTGCTTAAGTCGCGCTGCGACATCGAATGTTACCAGCAAATTGGCAAGAGAAGGCGGCAAGGCTTCTTCGATAATTTGCTCTAAATCGGCGGCGTCATCTACGTCAAGCGCAATGCACGGGATTTCAATCACCGTGCATTGCGTTCCGGCTTTTTCAGCTTCGGCCAAATGTTTTGCCAGACTGTTCGGTCCGAAATGTGAAGGAAACAAGGTCGGCGGACGCCGCAAGATTGCGTTCGTACCCGTGCCTTCGCGCGAAGGCACGATCACACATGCGGGCGCGGGCTGCGTGTCGTGTTGTAGGATGGTTTCAATATCAGCGGTTTGCAGCAACGGCAAATCGAGCGGCAAGCGCAAGACAGATTCAACGCCGCGCGCCGCGAGTTCGCGCGAGCCGAAATCTACGGAGTGACTTTCTGAGATTTGCTCGCGTTCGAGAATGACTTCAAAGCCATATCGTTCTGCCAACGCAATCGCGGGCGGATAGAGCGTGACGACGGCGACGCCATCAACCCTTGTCTTTGAGCCTTTCACCGCAGCCACTGCGGCAAATGTATGTTCGAGCATGACCCACGCGAATTCGGTGCGTTCGGCTTGCGTGAAGAGGTTCGATAAACGTTGTTTGGCGCGCGTTAGGTCTTTGACGGGCAATAAGATGTAGCGCATAACACTCTGAAACAACTCACGCGAAGACACAAAGACGCAAAGATTGTTTTGCCGTTAAGCGTACTTTGTCGTTGAACAAAAACTGCCGTTTGAAAACTGTTTTGCGGCTTCGCGTCTTTGCGTGAGCCAACACCAGATAACTTATGAATCGAATGGACAGGCTACTCGGCATCGTGTTGGAGTTGCAACGCCGTAAGCACGTGCGCGCCGAAGACCTCGCGGCGAAATACGAAACGAGCAAGCGGACGATTTACCGCGACATGCAAGCCTTGGGCGAAACCGGCGTGCCGATCATCGCCGAAGCGGGCAAGGGCTATTCGCTGGTTGCGGGTTACTTTTTGCCGCCGCTTTCGTTCACCAGCGACGAGGCGACGATGCTTGCGCTCGGCAGCGATTTAATGGCGCAACATTTCGATGCGCAATATCGCGCGGCGGCTGAATCAGCGGCGGCCAAACTCGAAGCTGTGTTGCCGCTTCAGCAACGCGCTCAAGTCGAACATCTGCGCAAAAGCATCGTGTTCATCGTACCCGAAACGCTCGCCAGCGAATCGGTCTCGGCGTTATTGCCCGCGTTGCGGCGCGCGTTGCTCGAACGCCGCACGATTCGTTTTCACTATCACACGCGCTACGCGCAAGACGGCGAACCGGCCAAAAAGACGCGCGCGGCTGACCCTTACGGCATGTATCATCACGGCGACGCCTGGTATCTGGTCGCCTATTGCCACCTGCGCCAAGCCGTTCGCAGCTTTCGCCTCGACCGCCTGAGCCAGTTGCAATTGCTCGAACAAACTTTTGAATTGCCTGCTGATTTCAAGATGGAGCAGGAAGAAGACGACGGACGCCGCCTCATCGTCCGCGTGCTGTTTGATGACGAAGTCGCGCCGTGGGTGCGCGAGGCACGGGCTTATGCGGTTGATGCGATTGCCGAACACGCCAACGGCTTGCTCGTGACTTATCGCGTTCACGAAACGCGCGACTTGTTGCAATGGCTGCTCTCGTGGGGCAGCCACGCGCGCGTCATCGAACCGGCAAGTTTGCGCGCAGAGCTTGCCGAAGAAGCCCGCAAAATATTTTCGCTTTACTGAAAGGCTGCTGACATAGGGTTGTCACTCGCCTGTCGTATCTTCACCGCATCGCAACCACAGGAGAACCAATATGAAAAAGTCTTGGACGCAAAAGCTCGACCCGAAAACCGAAGCGAAGATCGTGCAACTCGACAAAGATTTCGCAGGCATTCCGGCAGGCAGCGATTTGTTCGTGCCTACGCCGCGCATCGTCGAAGCTTACATTCGCAAGATTCCGAAAGGTGTGAGCGTTACGCCGCAAACGCTGCGCAAGGATTTGGCGAGCGAACACAAAGCCGAGGCGACGTGTCCGGTGACGACCGGCATCTTCCTGCGCATCGTCGCCGAAGCGGCTTACGAACAGTACCAAGCGGGCAGTCGGCTTAAAGACCTCGCGCCGTTCTGGCGTGTGATTGATACGCAATCGCCGACTGCGAAAAAACTGAGTTTCGGTACGGAATTTCTTCTCGATCAACGTGCGAAGGAAAAGCTCGCCGCTTGAGGAAAACCTATGGCTTCAGATTTGAAATTTGTCGAATACGTTTACGATCAAGTGCGTGAGGCGGGGCAAGTTCGCTTTCAAAAGATGTTTGGTGAATACGCGATTTATTGCGACGAGAAACTTGTCGCGCTCGTTTGCGACAATCGGCTTTTCGTTAAACCGACCGCAGCAGGACGCGAACTGATTGGCAACGTAGTTGAAGCGCCGCCTTATCCAGTGGCGAAGCCGTGGTTCCTGATCGAAGCGCAAATCGAAGACCGTGATTGGCTAACCAATCTCATTCACACAACCGCACAAGCGCTGCCGGAGCCGAAGCCCAAAAAGCCCAAGCCCCGCAAAGCTAAACCAGCAACGAAGGCTTGAGCAACAAGCCCACAACAAGGAGGGAGAAAACTCTATGAACAAACAAGCACTGTTAGGACAACGCGGATATTTTGAAATGGTTCACGGCGTGACGCTGAAGCTGATGGAAAATTTCGGTGACGACGGTCTGGACTTTCGTCCGCAACCGAATATGCGTTCGGCGCGCGAGTTGTTCGTGCATATTTACGCGATGGAAAAGGTCAATGCCGAACACTTGCGGGGCGATAAGGTCGCGCAAGAGGCTGAGAACGCGGCCATCCCCGAAACGGATGCGGGCAAAGCACTCGTTGCTGAAATCAAAACCGTAGCGCAATTGCAAGCCTTCGCCCGCGCGTCGCATCGGGCAATGGATGAGCTATTGGCAGCCCTAAGTGAGGAAGAGTTACAACAACAAGTCGAACTGCCGTATGGCGCTTTTCCCCGCTGGCAGGTCTTCGCATTTATGTATGACGAACACTGGCATCATCGCGGACAGCTTTACACTTACGCGCGTTTGGCGGGCAAAGAACCCGTGATGGCTTACAGCTACGACAATTAAGCAAAAAGAAAGAGCCACGGGGAACACGGGGTTTTAGGAGAAAGAGTCGTCTTCGATAATTGGCTTTCCCCTAAAACCCCGTGTTCCCCGTGGCTGTTTTCAACGATGGGCAGCGCGGCGAATGCGATCCATCAACGCCACGCCCAAGCCGACTTCAGCCACGGCCTCGCAATAAATCGTCTGCACACCTTGCGCGTCGCACTCACGAAAGAACGCAAACAATTCGTGCGCATAAGCATTCACGTCAGCGCATTGCCGAAGCACTTGCCAACCGGTTGAACGCGGCGCGTGCAAACCAATCCAGGCGGCTTGCGCATTCCCTTCCAATTCACTCGCCTCACTCGCAATCACTACCATCGCGCGCGGCGCATAGTGACGATATTTCAAGCCGGGGCTTTTCGGCTGATACAAATCTGCGGCCTCAGCCTTGCGCGTTGCAGGAACTACGGCTTGCAACTGTTCGAGCGTAACGCCGCCCGCGCGCAAGACGACGGGCACATCGCCAGTGCAATCCACGACCGTTGATTCGAGACCGATGTCGGTTGGCGTACCTTGCAGGATGCACGCGATGCGTCCCGTCAAATCTGCCGCGACCGCTTGCCACGTCGTAGGGCTGGGACTGCCTGACAAGTTGGCCGAAGGCGCTACGAGCGGTGTGCCGCAGGCGGCGATGAACTCACGCGCTAACTCGTGGCGCGGCATGCGTACGCCAATCGTTGGCAAACCGGCTGAAGCCAGCAGCGGTACGCGCTCGTGCTTGGGCAAGACCAACGTCAGCGGCGCGGGGAAAAAAGCGTCAATCAGTTTTTGCGCATCGTTGGGAATCCATGCGGCGAGTTGTGCGATTTGTTCGTAATGCGAGACGTGAGCAATCAGCGGATTGTCTGATGGGCGGCCTTTGGCGGCGAAGACTTTGCCAATGGCGCTTTCATTGAAGATGTCAGCGCCGAGTCCGTAAACGGTTTCAGTGGGAAAGGCGACGACCTCGCCGCGTTGGATGAAACGTGCGGCTTCGTGCGGGTCGGTGGTGAGCAAGGTCTCGAACGCAGGCGTCATAGGCTGAACATTACACGCAAAATCCAATCAGGCAACAAGCGATCATCAATCATCTGTTGCGGTCGAGCTTCGCTGAAAACGCTCAATCCATTCATACAACAACGGCAACACGAACATCGTCAGCAACGTCGCGGTAATCAATCCGCCAATCACGACCGTTGCTAAAGGCCGTTGCACTTCTGCACCCGGCGCGCTTGATAAAGCCATCGGAATGAATCCCAAACTTGCCACGAGCGCCGTCATCAACACGGGACGCAAGCGCCCGGCGGCTCCGGTGAGAATTGCTTCGTGCAAAGGCAGGCCGTCGTCGCGCAGCCGGTTGATATAACTCACCATCACCACGCCGTTGAGAACAGCGACGCCAAAAAGCGCGATGAAGCCAATCGCGGCGGAAAGGCTCAACGGCAAACCGCGCAGCCATAACGCCGCAACGCCGCCGACTAAAGCGAAGGGAACGTTAAGAATAATGAGCAGCGCGTGGCGCAGCGTGCCGAACGAAGCGAATAACAAAAGGAAGATCAGAAACAGCGCGAGCGGTACGACGAGATAAAGGCGTTTCATCGCGCGTTGCTGGTTTTCGAATTCGCCACCCCACATAACGAAATATCCGGTTGGCAATTTAACCTCGCGGTCAAACGCGGCTTGTGCGTCGGCGACGAAGCTGCCGATGTCGCGTCCGCGCACGTTGGCTTGAATCACGATGCGCCGTTGGGCGTTTTCGCGATTGACGACTTCGGGACCGGTCGCGGTTTTGATCTCGGCGAGTTGATCGAGCGTGAGCCGCTCGCCGTTGGGTGCGGGAATGTTCAGCGAACCAAGTGCCGCGTTGTTGGCGCGATAGCTTTCAGGCAAACGCACGACGACATCAACGCGTTGGCGTCCATCAACGACCGCTGTTGCGGTTGCGCCGCCGAGCGCCATTTCGACGGTGCGGGCTATGTCGTCGGCGTGCAAGCCATAACGCGCCAGCGCCGACCGATTGAGTTTGATTTGCAATTCGCCCGCGCCGCTGAGGGCTTCGACTTGCACGTCAGCCGCGCCCGCGACGCGCGCCAGCACGCGGCGAATGCGTTCGCCTTCGTTTTCAAGCACGGCCGTGTCGTCGCCGAAAACTTTGATCGCTACGTCAGAGCGCACGCCGGAAATGACTTCGTCCATACGCATTTCGAGCGGTTGCGTGAAGTTGTAACCCACGCCCGGCACGTTTTGCAGCTTCTTATCAAAAGCCTCAATCAACCCATCGCGGGTAGTGGCAGTGCGCCATTGTTCGTGCGGTTTGAGTTTGACGTAAACATCGCCCTGATAAACACCCATCGTGTCAGTCGCCAAATCAGGACGACCGAGTTTAGTGACCACGCTGATGACTTCAGGGAATTCAAGCAAAGCCTTTTCGACCATGCCTGAAATGCTGGTGGCTTGCGTGAGCGAAACCGAAGGCAGGCGGCGCGTTTCGATAAGGAACTGGCCCTCGTCGAGTTTAGGCATGAACTCAGTGCCGAGGCGCGAGAACATAACGCCCATGCCGACGATCAACATTAACGCCACGCCCAAGGTGAGCCAGCGCAACGCAACTATGCGCTCAAGCCAACGACGATAGGTGTTTTGCAAGCCCTGCATAAAGCGTTCGTGCCAGCCGTGCCCGTGCGGTTTGAGCAACAACGAACCCAACGCGGGCACGAACGTCAACGTCAACCACAGCGAAGCGACCAACGCGCAACACACCGTCAACGCCATCGGACGAAACATGCGCGATTCCAAACCTTGCAAGGCAAAGAGCGGCAGATAAACAGCAATGATAATGACGATGCCGAAAACTATCGGGCGGGCGATTTCGAGCGCAGAGAGGCGCAGCCGCTCCTGGCGATTGTGGGCATCTTTGTGCGTCGGGGCTTGCACGCTCATTGCGGTGACGAATCCTTCGATCATCACGACCGCGCCGTCTACGATCAGTCCGAAATCGAGCGCGCCGAGACTCATCAGGTTCGCCGTCAGGCCAAAAGCTTTCATGCCAATGAACGCAATCAACATCGAAAGCGGAATCACCGACGCCACGATCAACGAAGCCCTGACGTTAAACAAAAATAGAAACAGCACGACGATGACGAGCAAGCCGCCTTCGAGCAGGTTGATCGCCAGCGTGCGCGTCGTGCGATTGATGAGGTCAGTCTGTTCATAAAACGGCGTAATCTTCACGCCCGGCGGCAGCGACTTTTCGATTTGGCGAAAGCGTTCATGCACTTTCTCAATCGTGTATTTCGAGCTTTCGCCCTTGCTCATGATGACCATGCCCGAAACGACTTCGCCCTGCCCGTCTTTGGTGACAGAGCCTTGCCGCACGGCACTGCCGATTTTGACTTCAGCCACGTCGCGGATCAGTACGGGCGTGCCTGCGCTGGCTTTCAACACGACGCTGCCAATCTCGGTTTCGGCTTGCGCGGCGTTGAAACGCCCCAACCCGAACACGGTAAAGCCTTCTGAACCGCGTTCGATATAACTGCCGCCGAAATTTTGATTGCTGCCGGCGAGCGCGTCATAAACGTCTTGCAAGGTGAGTTGATAAGCGAGCAAGCGTTCGGGGTTAGCGATGACGTGATATTGCTTGGTGAGTCCGCCCCAACCGCTCACGTCATTGACGCCGGGGACGGTGCGCAACAGCGGCCTGACGACCCAATCTTGTAGCGCGCGCAATTGCATCGCGTCATAACCCTTCCCTTCCAACACGTAATGGCTGATCTCGCCAAACGGCGTAGCCAGCGGCCCCAGCACCGGTTTAACCTCTTGCGGCAAACGACCGCGCGCTTCCTGCAAACGTTCGTTGACGAGTTGGCGCGCAAAATAATTGTCTACGCCGTCTTCAAACACGATGGTCACGACCGACAGGCCGAACTTGGAAATCGAACGAACCTCTTCAGTCCGCCGCAAACCGAGCATCGCGCTTTCTATCGGATAGGTGATGAGCTGTTCGACTTCGACAGCGGCGGTGCCGGG
>JANNUY010001183.1:0-1719 GCA_031414155.1 Acidobacteriota bacterium | reverse complement strand
TCACGCGCAACGAATTGCTGGGCGATACTACGCTGGATCGCGGCGCGGTTTTCGATCTTTATTGCGTCAGTCAAAGCGGCGAACGCTTCATCGTCGAGATGCAGAAAGCCAAGCAGAATTTCTTTAAAGACCGCAGCATTTTTTATGCGACCTTTCCGATTCGTGAACAGGCGCAACGCGGCAGCGATTGGGATTTCAAACTCGCGGCGGTTTATCTGGTAGGCATCCTTGATTTCGTTTTTGCCGAAGACAAAGACAGCCCGGAAGTCTGTCAGCGCGTGCAATTGAAAGATCAAATCAATCGCGTCTTTTACGACAAGCTGACCTTTATCTATCTCGAAATGCCCAAGTTCGCCAAAACCGAAGCCGAACTCGAAACGAGTTTCGACAAGTGGCTTTACGTGCTGAAACATCTGCCGCGACTCACCGAACGTCCGTCGAAGCTGCAAGAGCGCGTGTTTGCCAAATTGTTTGAATCTGCCGAAATCGGCAAATTCAACCGCGAAGAAATGAATTTATACGAGAACAGCTTGAAGCATTACCGCGACATGAAAAACGTCATTGTTACGGCGGCGGATGAAGGGCTGGCGAAAGGCCGTGTGGAAGGCCGCGTGGAAGGCCGCGTGGAAGGCCGCCAGGAAACCTTGATTGAAATCGCGCGCAAATGTTTGGCCGACAATTTTCCGATTCAGGACATCGCACGTTTGACCGGTCTCAGCGAAGCCGAGATTGAGGCGCTGCGCTAGAGATTACCGATTCCCCCCAATTCACTAATGGCTACGACTTACGATCAATTCCAGCAACTCGCCGCGCAAGGTACGGTTGTGCCGGTGGTAAAAACCGTGATGGCCGATATGTTGACGCCGGTGCTGGCCTATTGGCGCATCGCGCATGCAGCCGAACGCGCCTTCCTGCTCGAATCAGTCGAAGGCGGCGAGCACCTCGCGCGCTATTCGTTTCTGGGGTGCGCGCCATATGCGGTCGTACGCGCACGCGGACGTGAAGTCACGATTGAGAGTGCTGACGGCACGACGAAAAAAACGATGACGCCGATGCTGGATGTGTTGCGCGAATTGATGCGGCAACAGCGTCCGGTCAAGGTTGAAGGACTGCCGCCATTCTCAGCCGGAGCCGTAGGCTATTTCGGTTACGACGCGGTGCGTTGGTTCGAGCAATTGCCCGAAAACGCCGTTGACGATTTGCACGTAGACACCGCGCAAGTGATGTTCTTTCGCAACTTGTTGGCTTTCGATCACGTCAAGCATCAGATTCAAATCATCGCCAACGTATTCACCGAAGGCACAACTGACGACGCGACGCTGAAAGCCAAGTACGCCGCCGCTTGCGCTGAAATTGCGCAACTCGAAACGGCCTTGCAAGTGAATGTGCCGATGCCGCCTTCGGTCAAACGAGTCGAGCCTCAATCGTTCAACTCGAATATGACGCGCGCGCATTACGACGATTCGATTGCGAAAATCATCGAATACATTCGCGCGGGCGATGCCTTTCAGGTCGTATTCGCACAACGTTTCGAGACTGAACTTACGGCGCATCCGTTTCAGGTTTATCGTGCGCTGCGCGTCGTCAATCCGTCACCCTATATGTTTTTTCTCAAGCTGGGCGGTGAGGAATACATCGTCGGCGCATCACCTGAAATGCTGGTGCGATGTAACGCGGGCAAGCTGGAATACTATCCCATCGCCGGAACGCATCCGCGCG
>JANNUY010001182.1:0-8746 GCA_031414155.1 Acidobacteriota bacterium | reverse complement strand
CTTTGCCTGGGCGGGCGGCATCAACAAAGGCGACTTGAACTATTACCGCGTACAAGGCGCTACGTTTTTGATTGAGTTCGACGAAACTCAAAACGACGGCAACCACATTCACAGTTCGTGGCGCGATTTCAACGGAGATTTCGGGAAGAATTTGATCGCTGAGCATTACCGCAATGAACCGCATAACAACGTCAGTTCGTCAGCACAGTTTGGCTCAAGCCGGTAATTTCACTTGCGGACGTGGCAGTTTGAACCAAAAGCGCGAACCCCGTTCCGGGCGGGGTTCGTGGCCGATGGAACCGCCCCAATGTTCGATGGTAATGCGACAAAAATATAAACCGAGGCCGATTTTGCCTTTGCCTTTCTTGCCTTGTGAGAATTTCTGAAACAGTTGGTCGTGAATTTCGGGCGGTACGCCGGGGCCTTCGTCTTCGATGGTGACGAGCAATTGATCACGGTCGGTTTGCTCGCAGGCTATCGTGACGGTCGTGTCGGGTGGACTGTGGCGTAGCGCGTTTTCGATAAGGTTTGAAATGACGCGGTCGAGGCGTGAGCGTTCGCCTACGACTTGCCAGTTGAGCGCGGCATCGGCGGGCGCGACTTCGAGCTTGACGTGGCTAAGTACGAAAGCGGGTTGCAAGAGGTCGGCAACGTCGCGCAGCGATTGCACGACCGAAGGCGCTTGCGTTGGGTCAATCGTGAACGAATCAAGCGTAGCGACTTCGGCGGCAAAAGCATCGAGAATTTCACGGATCAGCTTTTCCTGCTTTTCGGCTTGCCGCTTGCCGATCTCAAGAAACTTGCGGCCTTGCGGCGTAAGTTGTTCGCTGGAGAGCAATTCATATCCGCCCTTAATGCCCAACAGCGGCCCGGCCAAGTCATGCACAATGCAATGCAGCAGGACTTCTTTTTTCTGAATTTCTCTGTGCAGCTTTTGATAACTGATGCTGAGTTCATTGCCCTTTTGCTGCATGCCGAACTGATGCTCTTGGTATTGCGTCGCGTCTAAAAAAAGCACGTAATCGCCATCGTCCGTTTTCAAAAAATGCCAGTCGGCATAGGTGCCCGATTCGGTTTGCACACAGGGCTGTAACATCGGCCCGTCACTCGTCAGCGGCAATTGCCCTACGAGTTGATAAAGTTGCTCGCCAATATCATCGCCCAGCGTCAGCCCTTCCAAGCCGTAAAAGGCGAGTTGCCCACCCGCCGCCAACAGCTTGCCTTCCACATCAGTCAGCAAATAGGCCGGTGAACGATCCTTATCAATCAGTTTATCTAAGTGCGCTTGTACGGGTGCAGGAATCATAAAGACATATCGGGCTACAGAATTTTTTCTGCCAATTGTTGAAAGGCTTCAGCAACGCCCTGGCCGGTTTTGGCGCTGGTTTCGATGATCGTCCAACCGGCGAGTTTGAACTCAGCCAGCGCGCGGTCATCCAGTTCCCAATCGTCGCGCACGTCCTGCTTGTTGATGAGCAAGACGAATGGAACTTCGCCAATCGTATCGCTCACGCGCTGGCGCAAAATCTTCGCGGTGTCGAGCGTAGTGGGGCGCGTGCCGTCAGCGACAACGAAATAGCCTGACGCGCCGCGCAGGTAATTCAACTGCACCTTTTGAAATTCGTCTTCACCTGCCAAGTCCCAAATGATGAGATTGACCGCCGCATCTTTTTCATCGCGGTTGACCGTGACGGTGCGTTTTTTGATTTGTACGCCGACGGTGGTCAGATACTTTTCATCGTAACCGCCCTCGACAAAACGTCGCACCAAACTGGTTTTGCCTACGGCAAACGCGCCGAGCAGGCAGATTTTCTTCTGAATCATTACGGCTTGAACTGCTGGGGATCAGCCAGCGTGATTTTGAACGTAACGGCACGGCTACGTTGTTGTTCTTGTTCGCTTGCGTTGCTTTCGTTGGGGAACTCGTTACGGGGAAGTCCGCCGGTTGCGGCCAGGTTCGCACGTGGGATGCCGCGCGCCACCAACTGACTCAAGATGCTTTGCGCACGCTCCAAACGCAAGGGCGCGTTCACGGCTTCGCTGCCCGTGGCATCGGTTTGTCCGATGACCTCGATCTTGAGCGCGCGCTGAGTGTAATTGCCCAACGCGACGGCTTCCTGCAAGCGGCTCGCCATTCTTTGCAACTCGGCTTCCTGCCCGATGACCAGACGCGCCGTGCCGACGGAAAATTCAAGGCGGTTCTTTTCGAGTTCGCGTTGCATCACCAACAGGCGTTCCTGATCGGCGTCTAAAAGCTGTGACGTATCGAACCGCGTGACGCCCGGCAACAGGCGGCCTTGCGGCGTGGCAGAAAGAATCCATACGCGCGGCGCTGAACCGGTGGCGTAAAGCACGCCATCGCGCGCTTCGAATTTCACAGTGTCGGGCGCTTCGAGCAATTGCGCGGCGCGGCGCGTCACAATCGCCGGGTCGAGCGCGTAATAGCCCTGCCAGCGGCTTTGTACGCGCGCGGGATTGAGCGGCGTTTGTGACAATAACTGTTGTGGGTCGCGCGCCAGCGGATCGCGCAAGCCTTGGACGGTGAACTGGCTGCCGAGCAAACCGAAGCGGCGTTCTTCTTCGGTCACAATCAAGCCGGGTTCATTTTGCAATTGCGCCAGATAAGCGCGCCAGCGGCGATGATCGCGCCAGTTCAAAAAGCCCCAAATCAAAAAACCGATCAGCACCACCGACGAGAGCGCGACGACGCTGGGCGGCAGCTTGAAGCCAGTCGTGGCGGTTCCGGTGGACGGCGCACCTTTTCTTTCGGTTTGCAGGCAGCCGCGCAAGTCAGGACGACAGGCTTCGAAGGGCGCGTCGTCTCCGTCAAATTTCAATAAAGCGCTCCGGCGTTGATTGAGAATGTTGTTGAGCGCGGGTTGCAACACTTCAGTGCGTAAGGTTTCAGGCGCATTGCCGTGAATAACGGCGGCCAGATAAGCCAGATCGTTGGTGGTCGTGCCAACTTCGACCCACACTTCGCGGTCGCCGTAATCAACCTTGTTGATGGATTGCGATTCGTCAGTGATCTGCGAATCCCGTCCGAAATCGTTGATTGCCGTCAGCATCCCTGAAAACAAATCGGGGTCTTTATATTTCGCACCGGGCAGGCTTTCCTCGCACAGCGGCATCCCGGATTTTTTATGAATGAGCAAGGCCTGCTCTACGCGATAAAGCAACGTGTGATACATCACGACTTCGGCAAATGACTTGCCGGTCTGAAGCGCTTCGAGCCGCCACTTCACGTTGAAGCCGTATTTCATCGTCTGGTCGAGCGATTGAGCGAATTCGGCCAGCGCATCCTGAATGGCCTTGCGAATGCTGGGCAGCATCACCGGCCGCAACGCGTTTTCGAGTTCTTCGCCCTGACGATTGCTGACGCGGGTGAGCGCGGGAATGAGGTTCGGCGCAATGGCCTGACCTAAACCATTCGGATCGTTCTCGTTTTGTGTATTGATGATTTGCGGCAGAATCGTGCCGAAATCTTTGGTGCGTTCGTAAGGGTCGTCGAAGCGATGTTGCAAGCGCGCGAGCTGTTGCTGTTCGGGCTGAAACAGCAAGCGGCGTAAGTCTTCAAGCTGTTGCTGATCCTGCAACAGCATCGCCGCTTCAGCTTGCGCGTTGGCAGGCGGAACCGCCTCCGCGCCTGAAGCCATAGGCTTTTCAGGCGCGGGCGACGACTTACTCACCACACGCAAAGGAGACTCGCTCATAGGGAAGCACCCGCAAAATGATACGACGAAGGACGAGCGCTATTCACCTGGTAATTTGAAATCGTGATTGAGCCGCAACGCCAATTCAGAAAACAAATCGGCCAGCGCGGCACGGTCAGTTTTGTCGTGACGCAAGCTGTCGGCTTCGCGCGCGAGCGCCTGCGCCAGTTCGTCATATTTGCGCCGCAACTCGTCGTTCAGTGTTTTGGCTTGGTCAAGCATTTGCTGACGCAACGCCTGCTGGTTTTGCGCGGTGAGTTCGTCGAGTTGCGTCAACTTGCGTTCGAGCGACTTGCCGCTCTCTTGCAAGCGGCTGTTGAGTTCCGTACCCATTTCATCGCGCTGGCGGTTTTCGGCTTTCAGGCGGTCGCTCAACGCGGCGAATTCGCTTTTGATAAAGGCTTCGAGCGTATCGAAACGCTGGCGCGTGTCGTCGCGCAATTCGCTGGCTTCTTTAATCAGGCGCTCTTCGAGCCGCATGAAACGGCGGTCGTATTCGCGCATTTGCGCGCCAAATAAGATGTCGCGGATTTTGTCTACGCTCCCGGCCCCTGACACCTCGTCGACACTGGGGGCGGCACGCGGGAAAGTGCCCGCCGACCCAGCGGCGGACTTCATATTTTCAGGGACAGGCATGGGGATTACATTGCGCTCAGGTTCCATAAACGATTGGCTCCTTATTCCAATTAAAAGTCTTCGACTACACACTTGTGGGGTGAGTAACGCAAAAACAACGTGGTAAGTTAAGGATGTGTGTCAGTGTGTTGAAAATGCCGCAGCTCCTATGGTGGCCCGTTGGACATGACAAGCTGTACGACACATGCGTTATAACGCAAAGCCGCCTGACACGCTAGTCTGATAGCAAGCTCAAAAAACGAACGGATGCCAAACATTATGAAGGACAACCATTCCATTCTGGGCCTAGACATAGGCGGCACCAAAACCGCTATCGTCGAAGGCGACCACCGCGCTGTGATCTGGCAGCGTCACGAACTCGCCACCGAGGCGCAGCGCCCTTTCAACGAAACCTTGCCGCGCTTGCAAACGCTGATGCATCAGGTGATCCAACAGTCCGAAGCGCAAGGCCGTCGCATCGGTGCGTTGAGCGTATCTATCGGCGGCCCGTTGCGTATCGCGGCGGGCGAGTTAATTGATCCGCCGCACTTGCCCGGCTGGCATGGCGTCAAGCTCAAAGCCGCTTTGCAAGCTGCGTTTCCGCACTTGCCGGTTTTTATCGAACACGACGGCAATGCAGGCGCGCTGGCCGAATTTCATTTCGGCGCAGGACGCGCGCGCGCAGGTTTGCAACACATGATTTTTCTCACCTTCGGCACGGGCTTGGGCGCAGGCATAATCGTCAACGGACAAGTGTTGCGCGGCGCGAGCGACACCGCCGGCGAAGTCGGCCACCTGCGCCTTGCGTGGCAAGGCCCCGTGGGATTTGGCAAAGCCGGTTCGTGGGAAGGTTTCGCTTCAGGCCGTGGCCTCGTCGAATTAGCGCGACGGATGTTCCCTGAACGCTGGCACGCCGAGACGCCCATTCGGGATATAGTCAACGCGATGCTCGCCGACGATGCGCAAGCTCTAGCTGTCGCCGACGAAGCAGGCAGATGGATGGGGCGCGGCATCGCGTTATTGGTAGACACCTTGAATCCGCAATTAATCGTGTTGGGTTCGCTCGGCGTCGTGCTGGGTGAACGCATCTTCGCTCCAGCCCGACTAGCCTTAGCCGAAGAAGCCTTGCCGCAAGCCGTCGCCGCTTGTGAAATCGTACCCGCCGCACTCGGCTCCAGCATCGGCGATGTTGCCGCTTTGATGGCAGCCTTCTAACGCCTTTTTCCGTAGCTTTTCTCGCCTATGGGCGTCTGTTAGACTCCGCGCAAAGTTGGAAGATCAATCCGTTCCTGGCAAGTATCGAATTTGCGGCCTGAAACCGCCCTTTGAGGTAATTACCGTTATGCTTAGTACGCGCACCGTTTTCGTAGTCCTCTTCGCCCTTTTGCTCGCCGGTTGGAGCCTCGCACCGCTGTTCACGCAACCAAACGTAAAAGCCCAGGCCGGGCCGCGTTCGCAGGAACAGAAAAAGAAAAAGAATCCCAACGCCAACGGCACGCCTGAAGAAGAACAAAAGAAAGAAGAGCAAAAAGTAGACAAGTCTGTGCCCACCGCCGCCATCAACATCAGCACCGAGATCGTCAACGTCGAAGCTGTCGTTTGGAATAAGAAGACCGGCGCGATGTTGCAAGGATTGAAGAAAGAGGATTTCGAAGTTTATGAAGACGGCATCAAGCAGGAAGTCGAAAATTTCTCCACGCCCGAAGCGCCCGTGACGATGGTGCTGTTGTTGGAATACAGCAAGCTCATTGATGTGCTGGGCAATCCAGCGGGCGGAGGCATGGAATACGGTCGCATAGAAATCCTGCGGCCCGCTTATGAGTTCGTCGCCCGCTTCGTTCAGCCGAAAGATTTTATTTCGATTGTGGCTTTCGACATTCGCCCCACGCCCATCGTTGATTTCACCGACGACAAGAAAAAATTGATGGGAGCCATTCAGTTACTCATCCGCAACAATCCGGCTTTTAGCGAAAGCAATTTCTTCGATTCGATTAAATTCGTTTTGCGCGGAGGCAAAGGCGATACCGTCGTGCTGAATGACGGCGACAAACAGGAAACAGACAAACAGGGCAATGCTGAATACGCCGGGCTTTATGAAGTGGATGCGCGCACAGCGGTTTTATATATTGGTTCTGGCCTCGACACGTTCAGCAAAATCAACTTTGACGAAGCGCGCAAGATTGTCGAGAACTCCGGCATCCCTTTTTACGCCATCGGCACGGGCAATCTTTTCCTGAAATTGTATGACCAACAACTTGATCCCGGTCGTGGCACGAATATCAACGGCATCCCGTTTGACCGGATGAGTATGTTGCAAGCGCAAAATACGCTGAAGACCTTTGCCAACGCGACGGGCGGCGACTACCAACCGATGACGTTTGCCGGCGAAATTCCCGGCTTGTTGCAAAACATCGCCGCGAAAGTGCGCAACCAATACAGTTTGGGTTATACGCCGAGCAATTCGCGCAAAGAGGGCAAGCGCCGCAAGATCGTCGTCAAAGCCAATCTCGGCGACAAGATTGATCCGAAACTGGTCGTCATACAGCATCGGCAGACTTACGTTGAAGCCAAAGAGAAAAAGTAACCGATGGTTGCCGACCAGATCGCTCATAACGTAAGTGACATCGAAGCTCGCATCGCCACGGCCTGCCAACGCGCAGGCCGTTCGCGCAATGAAGTGACGCTCGTCGCCGTCAGCAAAACCGTCGAACCCGAACGCATTCGCGCCGCGCTCGCAGCAGGCATAAAAGCTCTGGGCGAAAACCGCGTGCAGGAAGCTCTCACTAAAATGTCTGAGTTCGCGCAAGCCGACGTGTCATGGCACTTGATCGGTCACTTGCAATCCAACAAAGCCCGCAAAGCCGTCGAGAGTTTCGCGGCGATTCATACCTTGGACACGTTCAAACTGGCCGAACGACTCGCCGCCGCATCGGGCGAACTTGGCAAGCAACTGCCCGTGCTGATCGAAGTCAATGTCGGCGACGAATCCAGCAAAGCCGGTGTAACAGAAGCCGACGTCTTGCCACTTTGTGAGCAGGTCGCGCGTTTGCCGCATCTCGCCTTGCAAGGCTTAATGGCCGTGCCACCCTTTCTTGATAACCCCGAACAGGTTCGCCCTTACTTCCGCCGCCTGCGCCAGTTGCGCGACGCGGCGCTGGCCACCGGCATCGTCCCCGCTTCGTTCAATCAACTCTCAATGGGCATGAGCAACGACTTTGAAGTAGCGATTGAAGAAGGCGCGACGTTCGTCCGCATAGGTTCGGCGCTGTTTGGCTCGCGGGTTTACGTTTAGCAAAAAGATAAACTGCTTATGTCACTTTTAACGAAGGTCGGAGATTGGCTCGCACAAGCTGTGGTATGGCTGCTGCTCCATTCGCAAAGCATCATTAATTGGGCTTGCCTCGCTTTGTTGTTATTGATCGCAGTGCGTTACCTGACCGATCGTTTCAACGTAAATCCGTTTGGGCGACTACCATTTTACTTACGCCGTCCCACTGATCGCTGGTTTTATTATGTGAAACAATCTTCTATCTATGCTGCCGCGCGGCGTGCCTTTCAATTCGATCCTATCTGGTTGCTGATGTTAGTAGGCGTGTTGTTGCTCTATTTGATTTTGCCCAGCTTCATCTTCCCTGTGATCGGAACGTTACAGGCTATCGCCGTCACGCTCGTGCGCTTTGGCGCAGGCAACATAAGCGCAGGCCTCTCGGCGTTGATCGGGACGGTGTCGCTAATCTTGGTTTATGGCTTGATGGCGATGATGGCGATTTTAGTGATGAACTCTTTCTTCGGTGTGCTGGAGCGGCAAGCACGCCAAGCACAAAAAATCATTTACCCTTTGATTACGCCCGTTCTATTTCGCATTGACCCTAGCGGGCGACTGTTTCCGATCTTCTTTCTCTTGTTAGGGATTCTGCTTCAGGTGATTGCATCAAAGATTGGCGCGGCTTTTTTCTAAAATTTAGTCTCATTACGAATGCGCCCGTCACTGCTTCGTAATCACTTCGTCCAGATTCAACAACAAACTCGCCACCGTCGCATAAGCCGCGACTTCCGCCACCGGTAACGTTGCGTTATTGCGCCGTTCTCCGATGCGCAACAGTTTTTCGGCTTCGCCTAAATTCGCACCGTACCATTGCCGTTGCGCTTCAAAGCTCGCACGCAACGTTGCGCGTTCGCTCTCTTTCGGCCAGCGCGAAGTCACTACGCGAAATGCCCACGCGATGCGCGCGTCAACTGTCGCGCCGCCCTCTTTCATCATTCGCTCGGCCAACAAGCGCGCGGCTTCGACGTAAGTCACATCGTTCATCAAATTCAATGCCTGCAACGGTGTATTCGTCCGCGTCTCGCGCACCGTGCATTGTTCGCGCGCCGTCGCATCGAACACCAGCATTGCTGGATTGAAAACCGTACGCTTC
>JANNUY010001181.1:0-2978 GCA_031414155.1 Acidobacteriota bacterium | reverse complement strand
AGGCAAGACCGGCACGTCTTCAGCCAGCGACGGCTTTCAAACACAGGGCTGGTTCGTAGCCTTCCTCTCTGACAATTCCGCCAATCAATTGCCCGAACCCGAACAGGCGCGCATCGGCATCGTGGTGTTTCTCAAACGCTCGCACGGTTCGACCGGCGCGGAAGTCGTGCGCAAAGCCTTTGATTGCGGATTGCGGATTGCGGATTGCGGATTGCCAAAAGCCAAAGCCCTCAAAGAACCTAATCAAGAAAACGCACAAAATGGGGCCGCGCAATCCGCAATCCGCAATCCGCAATCCGCAATCAAAGTAAGGGTTCGCTCTGTCACTGAAGGCGTCACGCGTGAGTTGCCGTTTGAAGATTACGTGCTGGGCGTAGTCAGTTCAGAAGGCAGCGTCGAAGATGAACTTGAAGCGTTGAAAGCGTTGGCGGTGGTCAGTCGCACTTACGCGCGCAAAAACCATCAGCGCCACGCGAAAGATGGTTTTGACTTTTGCAGTACGACGCATTGCCAACGGTTTGTGCTGACGGGCAAGCCACGCGAACAGGTGCGACGCGCAGTCCGCGAAACGGCGAATGAGGTTTTGTCTGACGAACGCGGCGCAGTGGCAGACATCTACTTTTCAGCTTCGTGCGGTGGGCATACGGCGAATGTCGAAACGCTGTGGGGCGTAAGCAATCGGCATTATTTGCAAGGCGTGCGCGATGAGTATTGCGCGACGCGACCGAATGCGACGTGGACGCAAACGATTCAAGCCAGCGAACTCGCGCGTGCCTTGCAACGCGATGCGCGCACGAACGTAGGCGCATCGCTTACCAACCTCGAAATCCTGCAACGCGATGCCACCGGACGCGCCGAGGCTATTGCGATCACCGGCGCGCAACGCAAAGTCATCAACGGTTGGGATTTCAAAATCATCGTCGGGCGCGGTCTCGGCTGGCAGTATTTGAAAAGCTCGCGTTTCACCGTCACACGTTCGGGCGAAGCGTTCACGTTCAAAGGCGGCGGCTTCGGCCACGGCCTGGGCTTGTGTCAGGAAGGCTCGCACGTGATGGCTGAACACGGGATAAGTTACCGCGAGCAGTTGGCGTTTTATCTGCCGGGCTTGTCGTTACGGCGCAGTGACGGCGCTACACCTTACGTAGGGCAGGTTAATAACCTGCCCTACAATTCAGACAAACGCGCGACCATCAAGCACGAACACTTTCAGATAAACTATCCTGCCCGCGAATCGAAACTGGCAAATGACATGCTGAAAGTGTTGCTGAATGGGCTACAGCAACTATTCAACGACATCACGCAAGCGGGGTTAAAATTACCTTCACCCACGCCGGTTGAGATTATCGTTTACGGCTCGACTGATGAATTCATTCGCGCGACGGGTCGCGCAGGGTGGATGGCGGCGGTGACGACTGGTCGCAAAATCGAATTGCAACCGCTGGCCTTATTGCAACGGCGCGGTGTGTTGACGGCTACTTTGCGACACGAACTGACGCACGTGATGGTGAATAGGTTAAGCCGCGAGGCTGCGCCGCGTTGGTTATCAGAAGGCTTGGCGATTCACTATGCCCATGAAGGCGGCGCGCTCGTCAGGCTTCCACTAAAAGGGAAGTTGTCACTGACCGAACTCGATGCACAACTGGCCCGGCCTGCCAGTGCGGTCAAAACGCGCGAGCTATATGCGCGAGCTTTCCGCGAAGTTCAATCACTTTGGCAAAACTCTGGCGCGCGGGGCGTGTGGCTGCGAGTGGCGCAAGCGGGGTGCTAGCTTTGGAAAAAGACTCCATCGGGAATACGAATTTTCGATTTTATCCAAATAATAAAATAATCAGCCGTGAATAACTCAGTTAGGTAAAATAATTCTGCTATTCTTCGAGAATACAGCTTGACGCATTTGGCTTATGGGCGTATAAGCCTTTTCGCATTATCCGCACTGCTATGTTAATTCTTGAGCGGGCTTACTAATTTAGCCCCAAGTATTTGGAGAGCTTTTATGAAACAGCACTTCGCAAGCTACAACTCAAATGCCGCCACCGTTGGCAGAACGGGCGTTGTGCGCCTGCACGTTGAGTTATGCGAAGTGTTGCAGAGTCCAACCTCTATCAATCCTACTGCGAATGGGTGTTATTGGGGCCCATAGTTACGCGGGAGCGGCTGCTTCCGCTCCCGGAAATCCTGAAGGTATAAGGTTCAAGCAGGAACCAAAGGATGTATAACGGAGCGAGCCGCTTTAGCAAACAAGCTGAGGCGGCTCGCTTTTTTGCTGGCTGAATCATAACACTGTAGCAGTTACTCGTTGAGTTACTTTTACCAGTAACTTAAATAAGTATCAGTGTGCCTCGAATAGCTTGAGTTTATTTTTAGAGTCAGCGGGATTTACCGACGATGAAAACCCAGCAACGCGACGAAATACAAAAACAATTGCGCGGAAACGGCTGGGAAATTTGCGCGATAGAGGATTATTCGACGACTCCGTCGGCTGACGCTTGGTATCTGGTTGAGCTTTGGCAAATTCGCTCGCGCTGGTCGCCCGTCGGTGCAGAATTGTTTGTCTCTTTCGTACTCGATCCGCAATACGACATTCAGGCAAAAGATCGTTGGCGCGGCGTATGGCTCGTCATCGGTTCGCGGCAACGGCCTGTGAGTTGGAGCAATCGGGATGACGAAGTTGACTTGGTCGTCAGCAAAGGCTGGCGTGATCGTTTGCATGCGTTTATCGCGGGCGTAAATAACTTACGGAACGGTAATAACCCGGAGGTAACTATGGATACGCAATTTGACGAATTTGACGAACAATTTTTTCGACAACCAATACAGCAACATAACGATGAGCAAACGGCGTAAGGGCTTCCCGTCGGAAACGCAGGTCAAGCGCGGACGACGTGTCGTACACGGTGAAAAAGAATTGACCGAGAAGCTCGGACGCAATGATCCTTGTCCGTGCGGTTAGGGCCGCCGGTTTCAAGAAATGTTGCATG
>JANNUY010001180.1:0-2849 GCA_031414155.1 Acidobacteriota bacterium | reverse complement strand
GATTAGGTCGTTGATGTTCATGAAAATTCTCAGACTTCTAGTTTTACCGTCGGTTTGAGGTTCGGGAAAATCTTTTCCACCTCAGCTTTTTTGGGCATGGCGTAAGCATTCACCGGCTGCGAGCGATTGACCCAGAGCGTGTAATACAGATGATCGGCGCGCGGGTTGTCGGTGTTGGGATGCAGCAAAATCGTCAATCCCAGACTGTTGAGTTGCAACCACGGCACGATGATCGGCAACAGATCGTTGGTGAAGCCGAAATAAAACGAAGGCGTCACGTGCGGGCCGCGCGGTTCGAGATTCCAGTTGCCCAACTCGACCGGAAAACGCTCAAGCGTCCACTTGCGCACGAGCGTGGCTTTTTCATAAGTGTCGTCGTCGAAATAGAAATGCGCGTGATAGCTTTTGATGTCGGTATAAGGACGCGGCAACTTGGGCAAGCCGTTTTCTTCGCCTGGTCGAATGCTGTGCGGTGCAGTCGGCGTTTCTTTATACGTCTCATAACCCCAAGGGCTTTTGCCCACGTCGGGCGGCGGGATGATGGGCTTGAAACGCGACGCACCAGAGGGGTCTTGAGTGAGGTCTTGCGCATGGGTTTCAAAGTCGCCCAACGTTAAGCCTGCGGCGGTCAATCCGGCGCTGACTAAAAATTGACGGCGCACGGGCGAAAGCAAATCCGCCCACTGTTGATCTTCTTCGGTGTTGTGAATGATTCTTTCTTCGTTAGTTATCGAGTCGGTCATTGCATCACTCCTTTGTTAAGAACTCTTATTTCATGCAGCTAAAATTCTCAGCCTTGCTCGTGTCGCCACTGCCCTTATATTTCGCCACCGCTGGATAAGCGCAATGCGGGCGCGTCATCACAGCGGCGTTATTCACGGTGCGTTTGCCTGCAATGACGTTAGGCGCGACTTTCTTTTCAACCCACTCAACCAGCGGGGTGAACCAATCGGCGTCGTCGCACCCGATGCCGCCGCGACAGTGGAACATGCCGGGAATCATATACAGCTTATAAAACTCATTGGTCGGTTTTGCGCCCAGCTTCTTCAACACCGATTCGTAATACTCGACCGACATGTTTGGGTTCACGAGCGCATCGGCCCAGCCGTGATAATGAATGATCTTGCCGCCACGCCGTTTCAGTTTGCTCAAGTCTGGATTGGTCGCGTCAATCGCTTTTGAAAACGCCGCCATCTGCGGCGGATCTTTGTCGAAATCGAATTGCTTCCACGTCCACGTCTTTCCTCGTTGCGGTTCAAAGGCCATGAAACGCATCGCCGTTTCGCCAAAGGTCGCACCCGCGCCACCGTCGCCGCCAATGCTGCCCACCCAACCGCTACGGTTATTCACCGCGACTTCAGCGCCGAGCGGCTGCCCCGGATAAAGCAGCTTGCCTTTCGAGTCACGCACGCCGCCGTAAACTTTTTGCAAGCCCTGCAATTGCGCCGTAGTGAAACAGCCCTTGCCGTCGGCATCATTCACGCATTTCGGCAAATCTTTCAGCGGATCGAATTTGCATTTGCGCGGGTCGGCGATCAATCCGTCGGGCGCGCCGTCCAGGCTATCGCACTTTTTATAAACCGCATCGGCTATCAGCGGCATTTTGTCGTGACTCAATGCGCCTGCCCCGGTCGCAACGGCCTGTGCGTTCCAGATGCCACGCAAGTTTTCACCTGACACTTTCAGCACCGGCGCGCCGATGACATATCCGTCGAAGTCTTCAGGATAGCGTTGCGCTTCCATCAGGCCCTGCCGCCCGCCGGTCGAACAGCCTACCCAATATGAGTATTTCGGCGCGCTGCCGTAATAATCATTGATGATTTGTTTCGCCAACACGGCAGTGTTGTGTACGGCGAGATAAGCGTAATCAAGTTTCTTGCGATCGGCGTTGGGATTGTCCGCACGCCGTTCGGCGAACGTACCCAACGGTTCTTTTTGAGAATCGTGTCCGGTGTCAGTCGTCGCCGTCGCGTAGCCTTTCTGCAAACCCGCGTTCATTTGCGGCAAGCTGAGGTTTCCTGCGTATCCGCCGCCACCGACCATATAAAACCGCTGGTTCCAATCAGTCGGCAGCTTGACGGCGAATTTCGCTTCGGGCGCGATGACGCCGCGCACTTCGCAATGCGCGGGCGCCTGCGGCGTAGCGGCGACCAGCGTAGCCGATTCGATTTTTACTTTTGAGCCGCCGACTTCATAAGAGCTTGCCGTTAATCCTGCGCATTTCGCCTCATCCGCGAACACGCCGGTTGCAGACGAAGCGAGCAACAACAGGCTAGCTAACGACGTAAAAAAATTGTGATTGATTTTCACCATGGTTGCCTCTTGAAAAAATAGGAGAGCGGGAAACGCTGCTGCCACGAAACTTGGTTAGTCCTCTTTCGCTTTATCCAACGAAGCAAACGTACCGCCCGCTTCCGCTAAGCGTTTGAGCAATGGAGCCGGTTCCCACCAAGCGCCGTGTTGCGCATGGAATTCACACACGCGGTCATAAACTTGCTTCACGCCAACCGTATCGGCGTACCACATCGGCCCGCCGCGCCACGCGGGAAAGCCGTAGCCATTGAGATAAACAATATCAATGTCGCTCGCGCGCAGGGCGAAACCTTCTTCGAGAATCTTCGCGCCTTCGTTGATAAGCGAGTAAAGGCAGCGTTCAACGATTTCTGTCGCATCAATCGCGCGGCGCGTGATGCCTGCTGCGGTGGCGGTTTGTTCGATCAATGCGGCGACTTCGGGGTCAGGCGTAGCGCGGCGATTCTCATCGTATTTGTACCAGCCCGCGCCGGTCTTTTGTCCGTAACGACCGAGCGCATAGAGTTTGCCAACGACTAAAGGCTTGCGGCGACCAG
>JANNUY010001179.1:0-2792 GCA_031414155.1 Acidobacteriota bacterium | reverse complement strand
CGTTGCGCGGCCCCGTCGTGCAATCGCTAAACGTACGGCAAATGCGTTTGGTTTGCAGCGCGTTTCCGTTCACCAGATCAAACGGCAGGTCGTGATATGACAGCACCAACCGTCCGAGGCCGACGAAATCAACTTGCCCGGTGCGCACCATATGTTGGCCGACGTGGGGCAGCCATTCCTGCAAATAGGTATAGCCCGAACCGACGACGCATAAGTTTGGGAAGGCCGTTTTGAGTTGAGCAGTTACGGCGAGTTGGCGCGCTACGCCACACAGCGGGTCTTCGGGCGGCAAGTAGCCATCCGACGGCGGAAACAGCGCGGGGCGCTGAATGTGCGGGTTGTAATAAGGCGAACCCGCCGTGACGCATACGAGCTTGATGTCGAGCGATTCGAGCAACGCAAAAAACTGTTTCGTCTCAGTCAAATCAATCGCCAGCGGATTCGCTTCATCCGTGCCGAAACCATATGGATATTGGCCTTCGTGCGTTTCGGGAATTCCAATTTTGTCTTCGCCCATTTTGAAAGGCAGCCAGTCGAACGCGCTCAACCGCACGCCGATTTGCAACGAAGGCGCATCACGCCGCACGGCTGCGACCAGTTCACGTAAGAACCGCGTGCGATTTTCAAAGCTGCCGCCGTATTTCCCTGCCCGCGTTTTCGCGCTCAAAAATTCGTGGCCTAAATAACCGTGACAGTGCTTGAGGTCTACGAACTGAAAGCCTGCGGCTTCGACGCGCACGGCGGCTTTGGCGAAATCGCCAATCAAGTCGTCAATCTCGCCATCGGTGAACAGCGCGTCGTCAGAAGTAATGCCGAACTTGCGATCAAGCAACGGATGACGATAAGCGATGCGCGGCTCCAGCGCCTTCTTGTCGTTCGGACGCGCGAAGCGGCCTGAGTGCGTCAACTGCAAACCGATCAACAAGTCATCCGTCTTGCCACATTTGGCCTGATGAGCTTGCACGAGAATATCGCGCAAGCCCGCCAACTCACCCGTAGTTTGTTCGGTCGCCATCAACTGATTCGGATTCGCGCGGCCATCGTGGCGCACGGCGACCGCTTCGCCGCCCCAGATGAGTTTGGCTCCGCTCTCGCCGAAATGCTTCCAGCGACGTTGCGTATGCTCAGACGGCTTGCCGTCCGTCGTGCCGTCCCAGCCTTCCATCGGCAAAATCGAAAAGCGATTGCCGATGGTGAAATCATTAAGTTGATAGGGTTGCGCCAGCACGCTCGCCGCGCCGGTTTGCAGTTCGCGGTCAAAGGAAAGTTCAGCGCCGACGCTGGCGGCATAAGCCGCGAATTCGTCAGCCGTTTTTAACGAAGCTACGCGGCGATAGTTGTTTTCACTCATGGTTTTGAAAGAATTTCTGTAGATGGATAAATGAGCCGCCGCTGACGTTCGCCGCCATTAGTTAAATGGGCTACCAGCCTGCGACGGCTCGGTTGATTTTTGGAAGCAGTCGCCCGCTTCGCCGGAAGATGCGCTGTGGCGTGCGCTCAATGCCATCGCTTGCACCGAACGCGAACGGTTTTCCAGCCCGTGACAACGGGCTTTCCGCGCAGCGGCGGTTAGGCCAGTCGTTCACGACTGGTATGAGCGCGAACGGATTGCGCGAGGACGTTTTAACGTTCTTGCTCGGTTGGCTTGAGCCGCCATGCCTAATGGCTGAAGCCAATCGGTGAAGCACGCTAAAGCGCGCTGAGAGATTCACCCGCTACCGAACCAGCCGTAAAACGGCTGGCCTAGTTGCCCTGCGGGAAAGCCCGTTGCCACGGGCTGGGGAGAGCGCCCGATGGAGTTTTCTTTTGCATGTTTCAAAAAAAATTCATGCGTGCTTCGCACGCAGCGTAAAAAGAGTAAAAGAGGGTAAAGAGCGCCGAGGGTTACGGAGTCCTCGAACCGACAACCACACGAAAGCCGCCATTGACGCTACGGAGGCCAGGCGTATTGACGTCACGAAAGGCAGAGCGACAGAGCCTCGAATCGTAGCCCCACGAACCGCCACGCACCACCCGGAATTGACCAGTGCTTGCGCTTGATGGATCGGTTTGATTCCCCTTCCCATAATCGCCATACCAGTCAGCGCACCATTCCCAGACATTGCCGTGCATATCGTATAGCCCAAATTCGTTCGCCCGCTTCTGCCCCACCGGATGCGTTTTAAAGCCTGAGTTTTCAACGTACCAAGCATATTGCATGAGCAGCTTTTCATCATCACCAAAACACCACTTACCCATTGAACCCGCTCGGCAGGTGTATTCCCACTCAGCTTCGCTCGGCAAGCGAAAGGTGCGGCCAGTTTGCGCAGAAAGCGTTTCACAAAACTTCACAGCATCGTGCCACGAAACGTTTTCCACCGGCAGGTCTTCGCCTTTGAAACGACTCGGATTCTTGCCGCCCACCACAGCCAGCCATTGCGATTGTGTGACTTGGAACTTGCCCAGATAAAACGGCGCAATCGTCACGCGACGAATCGGCTGTTCGAGTTCGCTCTCATTCGATCCCATGTCAAAAGCGCCGCCGGGAATCGGCAGCAATTCGAGTTTGACGCCTCCGCTGAAATTGACGACGAGCGGACGCGCTGGTTCGGGCGCGAGCGGTTTCGCTTGTACGATACGCTCGGGCGGCGTGTCGAATTTCGGCGCAGGCGGAGCCAACGGAATCTCAAAACGATTGCGCTGTACAGACGGCTTAGGCGCTGGCGTTGGCACAACAGTGCGGTGAGTGGTCGTTGGTTGAACTGGTTCAGATGACGCAGTGCGAGCCGCGCTTAGGGCTGCGCGCATTGCCA
>JANNUY010001178.1:0-6013 GCA_031414155.1 Acidobacteriota bacterium | reverse complement strand
CTGCTGATAGTTTTTCTTCGCCGAATCTTCGCCGCGCTCGCACTCTTCCAGAATGCTGTGTTCGTCCTTGCCGGTCACAGCGGCTTTGATGTTGATCCAACCGCGATGCAAGGCTCCGGCGACGCTGCCCGTCGTTTCGGGGTCGCCGCCCAGCATGCGCACTTCGCTTTGCAACTCTGCCGCGAACTGGCTGCGCTGTTGCGCAAACTTGTTAAACGCCCCTTTCATCGCCGCGTCGGTGATGCCTTCAGCGGCTGATTCAAACCCGTTTTGCCCGTCGCGGCACGTTGCGATCAGGTTGTTCAGCCTCGAAATCACGCTGCTTTCATCAATTGTCGTAGCGTCCATAGTCGTCGTTGTCGTCATTGATTGCTCCTTTCAAAGCTAGTTATTTGATTTGATGATTTGCGCAACAGCCTTGCGCTGCCGAAGTCATTGCAAGCTCCGCGCCAAACGCCCAGAGGTGGTTTGTGTACTGCCTAACGACAGAGGTGTATGCACATACGCCTGGTGCGCTCATAAAACGTACTGCCCGCCATTCACCAAAGCGCAAAATAAAGGAGATGCGCGCATGGCACTGCCTTTGCTATCAAGAAACAAGGGAAGGCGGATTCAATCTAATAAATGGCGACGAACGAATCAGGCAGGAGAAGCAGAAGCCGCCCCTAATTCCCTGAGTACTTTTTCACTAACCGAATAGGAGAACCATGAAATTACGATCACTGTTACTTTCAGCGACATTGGCAGCGACATTGGCAGCAGTATTTGTTTTCGCGCTCGCGCCCTTGGCGACTGCGCAAGACAAACAAGACGAGATGGAACAATCCCGCAAAGCGGCGACCGTCTTCACCGAAATCATGAACACGCCCGACAAAGCCGTCCCGCAAAAATTGCTGGATAGCGCCGAGTGCGTAGCCGTGTTCCCGAATGTCATCAAGGCCGGTTTCATCATCGGCGGACGCGGTGGACGCGGCGTCGCCAGTTGCCGCATCGGCGACAGTTGGAGCGCACCCGTTTACCTGAATCTGGGCGGCGGCAGCTTCGGCTTGCAAATCGGTGCGCAAGCGACTGACTTCGTTTTTTTGATGATGAACAAAGAAGGGATTAGTTCGCTGCTTAAAAACAAGCTCACGCTCGGCGCTGACGCTTCAGTGGCCGCTGGCCCCGTGGGACGCGAAGCGGGCGCTTCGACAGACATCAAGCTCGATGCACAGATTCTTTCTTATTCGCGCAGCAAAGGCTTGTTCGCGGGCCTCGAATTAAAAGGCGTCGTCATTGACGTAGACAAAGACGACATGCGCGATGCTTACGGCGAAAACGTGATGGCGAAAGACCTCTTGCAAGATGGCAAGTTCATCGCGCCCGCAGGCATCAGGGCTTTCCCCGATACGCTGGCCAAATATTCAATGCGCCGCGTCGAAAGCAGCGCGAAAAATTAGAGGTGAATATGACAGAGGATAACAAACTGGCAATTGATGAAGCAGAACGCATTGCTCAATACGAAGCAGTGAAACGTACTGCGCGTGACGGCATTCAGACTGAAATAGCACAACAACCAGTGACTAGCCATAATCAGGATCGGTTGTCGCAAATCGGCGAGCAGATGCGTGATCAAGCTGTCACAGATGTGGTTGCCACAGATAGAGAAGTGGCAACCACACGCGTAGTTGCGCGCGGCTCACAGATATTGGACTTCGCCTTTTATCTGATTTACGGCATCATCGGACTGGAAATCCTGTTTGACTTGTTGGGGGCTCGGAAGACTAACGGCATACGTCAATTTGTTGATCTGTTATCTTCCCCGTTACTCGCGCCATTCCGCAATTTGTTACCTGACCCGGAAACAGGGCGTTTCCAATTTCGCGTCTCTTACTTAATGGCGTTGGTGATTTACATCCTACTTCATCTAGCCATCAAGGCATTATTTCGACTCGTCGCTCATCGTAGAACGGCGGTCTAAGCTCAAAAATTCAACGGCAGTCACGCTGGCAAAGCACAGTTTCTAACCAATTGAATTTGCTCGAACTTAGATCAAATCATTGCGCTTAGAACTGTGCTTTCTTTTTTATTCCTGAACTTATCAAAGCGGAATAATGCTGATGCCACCGCTGCGCTCAAGTACCGCATATTTAATTTGCTCCATGCGCTCTAAACCTTGCAATTGGCGCGCGGCGGTTAGAATGTCCGACTCATCTACGCGCGCCATCCGCAACCGTTCAGCGAAGGGTAATCCATTCTCGACCAGCACCAGCGGCAACCCGTCGAGCCAGCGGTTGAGCTTCTGAAAGCGTTGTTTCCAGAGCGATAGCGCTACGTCAATGCCGACCAGCGTCACAATGGCAAGTAAGGCTGTCGTCATCGAAAAATCATTGCCGATCATCGCCTGTTGTGCCGCTTCAGAAATAATCAGGACGAGTACTAAATCGAAGGTGGTAATTTGCGCCAACACGCGCCTGCCACAAACGCGAAAGATCAAGACCAGAAATAAATACATCGCCGCTGCGCGCCAGACTGTGCCCATGGTTGCTCCTACTTTATTCCGTCACGGAAAAATGAATGATTGAAAGCTGACAGGCGCGCTTGATTCCGTTCCCGCCTGCCCGCGCAGTTGGCCGACTTGTTCCGCCATCAAATGAAAATCAATATCTAGTGGCGCAGCCGCATCAGTCACACGAAAAAAGTAAACCAGTTGATCGGCTGAGACTGCGACGCGTTCCGGCGGCGGCGAGATGGATTCGACCTGCGTGTGGTCGAGGTAGGCGCGGCTGAGCCAAAGGCGCAACTCGCCCGCGCGCGGCGTCAGCACGCGTACCTCCAAGCGCAGCGGCGCATTCAGGCGGGCAAACCGTTCATAGCTCACGCGCAACGTCCCCGCCGCATCCATACTCTCGGCGTGGCTCAGCGGCCCATCGCCGAATATCCCTGACAACGCCGCTACGATTAACGCAGCCATTATCAGCCAGGCGACGCGCTCGGCCTGCCACGAGCGGCGTTGAAAGCGTGGCTCTTCTTCGATTTCCAATCCACCGGTCTTTTCTGTTTGCCGGGCTGTTTGTTTATTGGCCTTTTCGCTCACTGAGCCTCTATGCCTTTCAGGTAGCCGTGTGCCAGCTTGGGTTGCACAAACACTTCGTGGCTTTTATTGAATCTGATTATTTCTCAGCGCGGCTTCTTCATTGAGCGTCGTCAGCCACGAGGGCGACCACGAAGACTCGCTCTCTGCGCCGGTCGCAGACGCTTTGCCAATGCCGCCAGGCGCGGGCAAAAGCTGATTCACCAGTCCCAGCAAATGCGTAGTTAAGGCGGGAAAGCGTGCGTTCACGTGAGCGGCGATTTTGGCGGGCACTGAAAGCACGACTTCGCCGTCGCGGTTTTTACAAGCGCAGACGATCTGACGCGCGGCGCGTTGCGCGCTCATCGAGGTGAAAGGCAGCGCATCGCTGATGCTGAACCAGGCGTATTCGGCGCGATGCTGTCCCTTAAACGTTGCGTTGCGCGGGCTGCCAGTGCGCATCAGTCCTGGATAAACCGTGGTCACCGCGATGCCGTCTTTCCTGAGTTCGGCTTGCAAGCCTTTCGATAAACCGGCCAACGCGAACTTGCTCGCGCTGTAAGGCATCAAGTGCGGTACGCTGATTTTGCCGCCAATTGAAACGATGTTGACAAGATGGCCTGAGCGGCGCGCCTGCATATCGGGCAGCGCCGCGAGAATGGCATAGAGCGCGGCGAAATAGTTGGTTTGCATGGCCTGCTCGAAATCTTCCGCCGTCATGCTTTCCACCGGCCCTACGTTGATGATGCCCGCGTTGTTGACCAGCACATCGAGTTGGCCGAACTCTTTTTTGATTTCTTCGATGAGCGTTTCGACTTGCCGCCGATCATTCACATCGCAGGGCAAAGCCAGCACCGGGTAACCTTCGCTGAGCAATTGAATGCTGGCGAGTTGCAATTCTTTGCTATCGCGCGCGCAGATCGCCACGCGCGCGCCCTCACACGCAAACTCGCGGGCGAGTTCCAATCCCAATCCGCGCGAACCGCCGGTGATCAACACCGTTTTGCCGGTTAGGTTTTCGGCGGTGAATTTGCGCCACGCCGCGCGTGCGGCCACACAAGCAGCGGCTCCGCCCAACGCGCAAGCGGCTAGGTTGCGCAATTGCGCGTTTCTTTTCCGGCGCTGCCACGGAAACAAATAGCTGGCGACCAGTCCCGTGACGATTTTGTTTTTTATGTTCATAAGAAATTTATCTTGGGTAAGGCGCTCGCGCGCGATGGTTTAGTGGCCTTCCAGTCGCCGCTTGCTTTGCGCGACATCGCCTTGGTTAAGCAACAGTTCGCGCAGCTTCAGCATGCCGCTGCCGATGCCGCGTTTAACGGCTGAAGGCGACAGATTGAATTTGGCGGCGATTTCGTGATGCGTCAGGCCCTCAAAAAAGGCGCATTCGATCAAGGCGCGCTGGGTTTGATCGAGTTGCGGCAACGCGCGGCCAATGCGTTGCCGTTGCTCGTCGAACATAAAAGTCTCCTGCGGCACATCGTCCAACCCCCAAGGCGCGGCGCTAGTGGGCGGTGGCTGCGTCGGTGGCGCAGCGCGCAACCACGTAATGGCTCGCTGACGTGCGAGGTTCCAAATCCAGCCGGACGCTTGCTGCCGTTGCGCGTCAAAGGTCTTAGCTTGCCGCCACGCCTGCCGATAAACGTCTAACATAACTGCTTCGGCCACCGCGCTTTCTTTGACGATGCGCAAGGCTAAGGCAAAGACCAGCCGGTTCGACTGATCATAGAATTCAGCCAGCGCCGACTCGTCTCCTTTCGCCATCTGTCGAATCAGTTCCGACCAGCTCTGCTCATGGGAAGCAAGGCCAGCCGGTGTTTTTGAAGTTGCTATCTGAACTGACATGGTAAAACAGCCTTTCTGGTAAGCCTGCTTAATCAGGCGCTGTGCTAAGGCGTTAATACGACTTTGACGCAATCGTCCTGCTTGTTCATGAACATCTCGAAACCAGCCGGCGCGTCGGCCAGCCGCATGCGATGCGTGATGATAAAACTCGGATCAATCTCGCCTTTGTTGATGCGTTCGAGCAGCGGCGCAAAATAACGCGGCACATGCGTTTGTCCAGACTTGATCGTCAGTCCGCGATTCATCAGCGCGCCAATCGGAATCTTGTCGTCGAATCCGCCATAAACACCGGGCACCGAAACCGTACCGCCGTTGCGACACGCCAAAATCGCCTGACGCAAGGCATAAGGCCGGTCAGATTGCAGCATCAGTTTCTGTTTCGCGCTGTCATAAAAATGAATCGGCTGGGGTGCGTGAGCTTCGAGGCCAACGGCGTCCATACACGAGTCAGGGCCGCGATTGCCGGTGAGTTCCATCAACGTTTCAAAGACATCGGCCTCTTCGTAATTGATGGTTTCGGCACCGCTTTCTTTCGCCATCTGCAAGCGTTTCGGCACGCGGTCAATGGCGATGACGCGCTCGGCACCAAGCAGAAAACAACTGCGGATGGCGAGTTGCCCCACCGGGCCGCAACCCCACACCGCGACCGTATCGCCCGGCTGGATGTTGCAATTTTCCGCCGCCATATAACCCGTCGGAAAAATGTCAGAGAGAAACAGCGCCTGTTCGTCGCTCAGCCCGTTTTCGATTTTGACCGTACCGACATCCACGAAGGGCACGCGCACATATTCGGCCTGCCCGCCCGCAAAACCGCCGGTGAGATGCGAATAACCAAAGGCCGCCGCGCTCGCGTGACCGAACAGTTTTTCCGCCATCCAGCCGTTCGGGTTTGAGTTGTCGCAACACGAATAAAGTTCTTTCTGACAGAAAAAACATTCGCCGCAACCGATGGTGAAACTGACGACTACGCGGTCACCGACTTTGCGTTTTTTGACATCCGGCCCGACCTCTACGATCTCGCCCATGAACTCGTGGCCGAGAATGTCGCCCTTTTCCATGGTCGGAATCAGGCCGTTATACAAATGCAGATCAGAGCCGCAGATGGCCGTCGCGGTG